>JAKVCS010000001.1:600000-791755 GCA_022448365.1 Saccharospirillaceae bacterium
TCCGGAGCATACCCGCTGGCTGATTCTGACCGGCAACCAGCTGGCGCGCCTGCCGGACTCTATGGGCAAGCTGCATCGCCTGCAGAAGTTGGCACTGGCGGGCAATCAACTGACCGAACTGCCAGACAGCATGGCTAACTGTCGTAACCTCGAACTGGTTCGTCTATCAGCTAATCGCTTTGAGGCACTGCCCGATTGGTTATTCAAACTGCCCCGCTTATCCTGGCTGGCTTTTGCCGGTAATCCGTTTTCCAGTTCGGTATTTACCGGCGTGGAGCACGCATCGAAAACAGTACCGTTTGTGCATCTGGATGATCTGGAGCTGGACGAAAAGCTGGGCGAAGGCGCCTCTGGCACCATTTATCGTGGTCACTGGAAGCAAGCTCATGAACACCTGGGTAAGCCAGATATCGCGGTTAAATTATTTAAAGGCGATGTCACCAGCGACGGTTATCCGCAGGACGAATTAGATTGCTGCCTCGATGCTGGCCATCACCCGCATATTGTAAAAACCATTGGTGAGATTAAAGACCCTGGCGAGCTTGGTATCGTAATGGAGTTGATTCCAGCGGGTTACCGTAACCTGGGCAACCCACCCAATTTTGATACCTGCAGTCGCGATACCTTTGCTGAAGGCGTTTCTTTTAGCGCAGAACAAATCGCTAAAATTGCTGCTGATTTTGCCAGCGCGGCCCATCACCTCCACCAGCAAGGTGTCAGTCATGGGGATTTATACGCTCATAACACGCTGGTGAATGATCAATGTGAAATCCTGATTGGTGATTTTGGTGCGGCTTCTGACTGTAAGACACTTCCTGAGAATCAACGTGCCGATATGGAGAAAGTGGAGGTAAGAGCGCTAGGTTGTTTATTGGATGATTTATTAACGTTGCCAGCCAATCCGCTGGACGATGAAAATGGTTTGGTGAAGATGCTGAACTCGTTAAGAGATCGGTGTTTTATTGAGGATGTAAGTCAAAGACCTGACTTTAAAAAAGTCCTGAAAACTCTTTCTAAATAAATACCTACTATTATCTTTAGCCACCGCATCTGTGCTACATCCCTGTAGCTAGATGCTAACGCGACATCCTATCGCTGCTACAAAAACAATAGCAGGTATTAATTTAAGAGTTTCAGACACAAAAAAGCCGATCACTAGGATCGGCTTTTTTATTTCGGCAGAAAAATTAGCTTTTTATTTCAGACCAAAAATACCAACGGCTTCACGTACCTGTTCCATCAGCGGAACACTCAGTTTGCGGGCTTTTTCAGCACCTTTCTGCAGCTCAGCTTCAATATCCTGTGGACGCGTCAGCAGATCGTTGTATTTTTCGCGAGCTTCGGCAATTTCTTCATTAACCAGAGCAAACAGTTTTTTCTTAGCATCGCCCCAGCCAATACCATCGGCATAAGCCTGTGTCATTTCAGCCAGCTGCTCTTCGTTTGCGAAGGCTTTCCAGATCTGGAACACGGTCGAATCATTCGGGTCTTTCGGTTCGCCGGGTTCTAACAGGTTGGTTTTAATTTTGTTGATGTGTTTCTGCAGCTGTTTTTCAGTCAGAAACAGAGGAATGGTATTGCCATAACTCTTACTCATCTTACGGCCGTCTAAGCCCTGCAAAATCGCGACGTTATCGTCCACCACATATTCCGGCAGTGTTAACAGTGGGTTCTTTTTGCTGGAATAGATATGGTTAAAACGCTGAGCCATATCACGCGCCATTTCGACGTGCTGGATCTGGTCTTTGCCTACCGGTACTTTGTTAGCACCAAACATCAGAATGTCGGCAGCCATTAATACCGGGTAGCTGAACAGACCCATGGTAATGGCCTTATCGGCGTCTTCGTTCTCTGCCAGGTTGGCATCGACCGCACCTTTATAAGCGTGAGCGCGGTTCATCAGGCCTTTGGCGCAGATGCAGTTCAGCATCCAGGTCAGTTCCGGAATCTCGCGTATGTCCGACTGACGGTAGAACATGGTGTTGTCGGTATCTAAGCCCAAAGCCAGCCAGGTTGCTGCAATCTCAGTGGTCGACTGGTGAACCAGTTTAGGGTCCTGACACTTAATCAGGGCATGGTAGTCTGCCAGAAAGAAGAAAGATTCGATGTCGCTGTTTTGGCTGGCTTCAATTGCCGGACGAATTGCACCAACGTAGTTACCCAGATGTGGGGTGCCAGTGGTGGTAATACCAGTAAGAACGCGCTGCTTGCTCATGAAACGGACTCTGTAAAAACTGAGAGAATAGAAAGCGCGACATGATACCTGTTTCACCGCTCTTAACAAAGTTCACCACTTTGGCAATCCAATAAGCATGGGTATCTTCCCGCGTGCCCGTCGTAAGGGGAACCATACCTATTGGATTGAAGCAGAATCGGGGGATAAAAAAGCGATTACACAAACGCTGAAGCGTCACCCACACCTTGTCGCAACACCTCCGGTGCCTCGTCCATCAGATCAATCACGGTCGTGGCTTCAAAACCGCAATAACCGCCATCAATTACCAGGTCCAGCTCATGTTCCAGCTGCTGACGAATGTCGTACGGGTCCGACATCGGCATATCATCACCGGGCATAATCAGCGAGGTAATCATGATCGGTTCATTCATCTCAGACAGCAGATCCATCGCAATTTGATTATCCGGAACCCGAATACCAATGGTGCGTTTTTTCGGATGCATCAACAAACGAGGTACCTGGCGGGTTGCTTCCAGGATAAAAGTAAAAGCGCCCGGTGTGTGATTCTTCAGCAAACGGTATTTGACGTTATCAACTTTGGCGAAGTCAGACAGCTCCGATAAATCGCGGCACAACAAGGTGAAGTTGTGATGTTTATCGAGTTGACGCAAACGACGGACTTTTTCTGTCGCGTTTTTATCGCCGATGCGGCATGCCAGAGCATAGGCACAGTCGGTGGGAATAACCGCTAGACCGCCACTGCGAATAATTTCCGCGGCTTGTTTAACCAATCGTGCCTGTGGATTTTCAGGATGGATCTGAAAGAACTGACTCACTGTTGCTCCGTTATGTCTGCCAGCGCAGACAATAGAATATTTTATTAGAGCGTGCAGTATATCCCTTAACAGGAGTGCCGAGGGCGAATTAACCGATTTTTAGCCAACTAATTGCCAGTCAGACCATACAGGATCAATATCTTTCGGGAATGTCGGCATCACCCCCAGGTCTAATCCAAAACGATTCGGACCGTGGTAATCGCTGCCACAAGACCCTTTGAGACCATAATCTTTCGCCAGCGTTTTCATTTGGCCCTGCTGGTTGTTATCCATCATACCGTACGCAACCTCAAGACCACTGCCACCAGCGTCGACAAAATCGTCCATGCAGGCGCGCAACTTGGTACGTGTCATATTGTATAAGTGGGCGTGAGCCATAACTGCAATGCCGCCAGAATCAACAATCCAGCGCACCACCTTATCCAGCTGCGGCCAATTAGCCTGTACATCACCTACTTTGCCGGCACCCAGATATTTTTTAAAAGCCGTCGCCATATCCGGTACAAGGTTGTGATCAATCAGGTATTGGGCAAAGTGCGGGCGTCCCACCAGCTCGCTGGCCTCACCATCGCCACCGGCAATCGTCTGTATATCTTTGATATCGATATCATGCTTTAGCTTTTTCGACAGTTTGTCGGCAATGATCAGCGAGCGTTGCTTACGCGCTTCAATCTGTGCCTGCTCCGCAGCCAGCATTACCTCAGACTGAGGGTCAAAGTTCAGCCCAACAATATGGATGGTGACACCACCCCAAACGCACGACAGTTCAATTCCCGGAATCAGATTCAGGCCCTTTTCCCGCGCTACCGGCAACGCTTCGCGGTAACCTTCAACAGTATCATGGTCAGTAATTGCTAACGTTTTGATACCCCGTTCACAAGCGCGTGCGACCAGATCGGCTGGGGCGTGTTTACCGTCAGATGCGGTAGTGTGGCAATGCAAATCAAATTCTGAAATCACAACGCTGCTCTGTTGTTAACTGGGTATGTCCGATTATTGTAATGGCCGCGACGTCAATAAGCGACAGTAGCAACCTTGTAATTACGGCTTCTCACACGCCATCAATCAGAAACACAGGTTTGTGCGCCATAACTAACTTCTGAGGATTCAGTTTGCTCGACCTGACAATCCTCTTTATTATCCGTCAGTCTCTTTTCTTATACCGCTACATGAACCATGAGGAGCAGTAAGCGCATGTGGTATGCCATTATCAGCCAGGATGTTGAAAACAGTCTGGAGAAACGCATGGGTGCTCGCCCGGCTCATCTGGAACGTTTGAACGCATTAAAAGATGAAGGCCGCTTACTGATTGCAGGCCCACACCCGGCAATCGACAGCAATGATCCAGGTGAAGCCGGTTTCACCGGCAGCTTAGTGGTTGCGGAATTTGACTCGCTGGAAACCGCACAAAGCTGGGCGGATGCCGATCCTTACGTAGCCGCAGGCGTTTACGCCAGCGTTACTGTAAAGCCATTTAAGAAAGTACTGCCCTAATCTGCGACCGACAAGGACATGATTGTGAAAAAGATTCTGTTAGCCAGTGTTGCTCTGTTATTTGCCATGACCGCTCAAGCAGCGGTGGAAAAACGTTATGTTGCTGATAGCCTGTGGCTGCAGCTGCGCAGTGGTCCCGGCAATGAGTTTCGTATTCTCAAAGCACTGCGAAGTGGTGAGCACCTGATCTTTATTGAAGAAGATCTGGAAAAGAAATACACCAAGGTCAAGACTTCCAAAGGCCTGGAAGGCTGGGTATTAACCCGCTTTCTGGTGAACGAGCCAATCGCTAAAGAGAAGCTGATTCTGGCCAATCGGGAAATGGATAAAATCAAAGCCGAACTGGTGACTTTAAAAACACAAAAGAGTGAGCTGGAAACTCAGGTAGAGAGTCTGAAAAGTGACCGCTCTGGCCTTAACCGCAGTCAGGGAAAATTGGAAAAAGAACTGAAGCGCATCAAAACCATTTCTGCCAATGCTCTGGCACTGGATGAAAAAAGTAAAAAGCTCACTCAACGCAATCAGGAACTGGAAATCCAGGTTGAAGCATTAACCGCTGAAAACGCACAACTGCGCGACGATCGACAGCAAACGTATCTGATTTACGGTGGCGGCCTGGTGGTCATTGGCATCTTCGCTGGGCTGCTATTGCCATCGTTACGTGGTGGTAAACGCAACGGTGGCTGGGCTTAAGCCAAAAAAGGCGACACTCTTTCCGTCAAAAAAGCAGCTTAGGCTGCTTTTTTCGTCCCTGAATTCGGCATCTGATGCACCGCAATTGTGCCATTAACGCGAATGGGAATAGGAATCTGTCTCAATTGGTCATATTTCGTCCATTTTGTTAGAATCGCCACTTCGATAATCAATGCATACCAATCTGGTATAGATTATTGGCAAACGCGAAAAGCCTGAGTAAAATACTCAGGTTTTCTGAATTGTTTGCGAATGACGCCGTCATCTCAAAATCAGACTGCAAAACGCCAATGTATTCAGATGCAATTACCGTTCACCGACCCGGGACAGGTCGCTCGCCACCGCAGGATGCCAGGGCACAGCAACACGCATATTCAGAGAGACACAGCTATGAGCAGCAGTGCAGAAATCGAACAAACAACTCAGGCAACGGTCGAGTTAACCGGTAAAGACGCCGAGATCGGCAATCGTATTGACCGTGAATACCAAGCGGGTTTTGTCACGGATATCGAATCCGAAACCATTGCACCGGGCCTGAATGAAGACGTTGTACGCTGGATATCCGCGAAAAAGGGTGAACCAGAGTGGCTGACCGAGTGGCGCTTAAAAGCCTTCCGGGCTTGGGAACAGATGGAAGAGCCGGATTGGGCACACGTTAATTACGAAAAACCAGACTTCCAGGCATTGTCTTACTACTCCGCACCAAAGAGCATGGAAGATAAGCCGAAATCTCTCGACGAGGTAGATCCTGAGCTGCTCAAGACTTACGAAAAGCTTGGTATTCCGCTGCATGAGCAAATGGCACTGGCTGGCGTAGCTGTTGATGCTGTATTCGACTCAGTGTCGGTTGCTACCACATTCCGTGAGAAGTTGTCGGAAGCCGGTGTGATTTTTATGCCACTGTCGGAAGCCGTTCACGAACATCCGGAACTGGTTAAAAAATACCTCGGTACCGTCGTGCCCCAGCGCGATAACTTCTATTCTGCACTGAATTCTGCAGTGTTCTCCGATGGTTCGTTTGTCTACATCCCCAAAGGCGTGCGCTGCCCAATGGAGCTGTCGACGTATTTCCGTATTAACGAAGCCAAAACCGGCCAGTTTGAACGGACTTTAATTGTTGCAGATGAAGGCTCTCACGTTTCTTACCTGGAAGGCTGTACTGCACCGATGCGGGATGAAAATCAATTGCATGCCGCGGTGGTTGAACTGGTTGCATTGGACGATGCCGAAATTAAATATTCCACCGTGCAGAACTGGTACCCGGGTGATGCCGAAGGCAAAGGTGGCATCTACAACTTTGTAACCAAGCGTGCGGTCGCTCATACCAACGCGAAGGTTTCCTGGACTCAGGTAGAAACCGGTTCTGCGGTAACCTGGAAATACCCAAGTTGTATTTTAAAGGGCGATAATGCTGTTGGTGAGTTCTACTCCGTTGCTTTAACCAACAACTATCAGCAAGCCGATACGGGCACCAAGATGATCCACCTGGGCAAGAACACCAGCTCAACCATCATCTCCAAAGGTATTTCAGCAGGCAAGAGCCAGAACGCTTACCGCGGTCTGGTGCGTATGGGGCCGAATGCCAAGGGTGCGCGTAACTTCACCCAGTGTGACTCACTGTTAATTGGCGATCAGTGCGGCGCTCACACCTTCCCTTACATCGAAAGCAAACACCCGTCGGCGGTGGTTGAACACGAAGCGACAACCTCAACCGTCAGTGATGACCAGTTATTCCTGTGTCAGCAACGGGGCATTGATACTGAAAAAGCCGTCTCTATGATCGTAAACGGTTTCTGTAAAGAGGTATTTAAAGAGCTACCGATGGAGTTTGCGGTTGAAGCCGGCAAGTTACTGGAAGTGTCATTAGAAGGATCTGTTGGTTAATCATTCATGAGCCAACGGTTCTGTATAACGAGTTAAGGAATCACCGGTTATTGTCCCCTTCGCCAGTCTCTCTTCTGCCGGAAGCTGCCGTAGACAACAACCTGTACTTTCCCTCAGCGGCCAGAAAACGCTGATGTAAAAATTAGAAATTTTGGAAAACACCATGATTAGCATCAAAAACCTGCAAGCCAAGGTTGAAGAAAAAGATATCCTCAAAGGCCTGAACCTGGAGATTAAGCCGGGTGAAGTTCACGCCATCATGGGCCCGAATGGTGCCGGTAAAAGTACCCTGGGTAATGTGTTGGCAGGTCGTGAAGGTTATGACGTTACCGGTGGAAGCGCCGAATTAAACGGCACCGATATTCTTGATATGGATCCGGAAGAACGCGCCCGGGAAGGTTTATTCCTGGCATTCCAATACCCGGTTGAAATTCCGGGTGTATCGAATCTGGAGTTTTTGAAAGCGTCCGTTGACGCAGTTCGCGAGCATCAGGGCAAAGACCCGCTGGACAGCGTTCAGTTTCTGAAACTGGCGCGTGAAAAGTGCAAAGCCGTCAACCTGGATCAAAGTTTCCTGAAACGCGGTGTCAGCGAAGGATTTTCCGGCGGTGAGAAAAAGCGTAACGAATTAATGCAGATGATGCTGCTGGAACCGCAGCTGTGCATCCTCGATGAAACCGATTCCGGTCTGGATATTGATGCACTTCAGGTAGTCGCTGAAGGCGTTAACTCCATGCGTGACGAAAACCGCAGTTTTATCGTTGTGACTCACTACCAGCGACTGCTGGACTACATCGTACCTGATTATGTACACGTTCTGGCCGACGGAAAAATTGTTAAATCCGGTGGTAAAGAACTGGCGCTGGAACTGGAAGAAAAAGGTTACGGCTGGTTAGAAGAAGCTGGCCAATAAGGAGCTGAGAATGTCTGAACAATTTCGAGCTCAACAACTGGCTTTAGCAGCAAGCTCTTCCGCCTATGCTGAATTAAATACGGCTGGCCGCGCTGCGTTTGAGCAAGCGGTAATTCCAACCCGTAAACACGAAGCATGGAAATACACCTCTCTGCGTCATTTGACGGAAGGTGTCTATGGTAATGTGGCCAGCAGCCACAGCGCGGCAGGCTTGGACGGTGTGGCAACCATTCCGGCACTGGGCAGCCAACGTCTGGTCTTTGTGAACGGCGTGATTTCAGAAGAGTTGTCCAGCAACGAAGCACTGGAAAATCTGACGTTATTCAGCCAGGCAAACGACGACCAGAAAGCACTCATCGCCGCAAAACTCGACACCATCATAGCAGGTCAGAATCGTCATTTATTTAATGAACTCAATAATGCGCAGCTAACCGACGGCGTATTACTGCACGTTGGTAAAAATGTTCAGCAGCAGCAAGCGATTCAGGTAAGCTGGCTAACCACTAAGCAAGCCGATGCTTTCAGTGTTAATGCGCGTTTGCTGGTCGTGGTTGAGCAAGGTGCTAATGCCACACTGGTTGAGCACTATGCCTCTGCTGATGCCGAACAAAACAACTTTACTAATGCTGTAACCGAGATTGCGATTGGCGCTAACGCCAAGCTACAACACTATCGCCTGAATATGTCTCAGGAAGATGCTCTGCATATTGGTGCAACCCATGTCGATCTGGACCGTGATGCACAATATCACGCCTTTCATTTGGGCCTCGGCAGTAAGCTGACGCGCAATGACATTGTGGTTAACCATAACGGTGGTGGCTCTCATGTCGAAATGAGCGGCGTTTATGTTCCACAGAATAAACAATTGGTGGACTTCCATACCTGCATCGAACACAAGGTACCACGTTGTACGACTAATGAAATATTCCGCGGCATTATGAACGACAGCGCAAAAGCGGTATTTAACGGTCGAATCCATATTCATCCGGATGCTCAGAAAACACTGGCAGAAATGAGCAATAAGAATCTGCTGCTCACTAACGAGGCGGAAATTAATACCAAGCCTGAGCTGGAGATTTACGCCGATGACGTACAGTGTGCACACGGTGCAACCGTAGCTCAACTGGAAGAAAAAGCGCTGTTTTATATGCAAAGCCGGGGCATTTCCAAACGGGAAGCAGAGGTCATGTTGAGCTTTGGTTTTATTAATGAATTGTTAGAAGCATTACCGGACGAAGCCATTGGCAATTACTTACGTCCGATTCTGGCGCATCGGTTCGGTCGTGAGCAATCTCTGACCCGCCATATTGCTTAATGCGCAGACTCTGTGTGCAAAAAAGAGACAGGTGAAACGAATGACTGACCTGATTAACCAGATTCGCAACGACTTTCCGGCGCTTCATCAGGAAGTGAACGGCAAGCCGCTGGTGTATCTCGACAATGGCGCCACCACGCACAAACCCAATGCTGTGATTAACGCCATCAGCGATTACTACCGAACTGATAATTCCAATGTTCATCGCGGTGCACATACCCTGAGTGATCGTGCCACTCAGCGTTTTGAGGATGCACGTAAAACCGTACAGGCATTTTTAAATGCCGAAAAAGCCGAAGAAATTGTCTGGACCCGAGGTACCACAGAGTCCATCAATATCGTTGCTAATACGTGGGCGCGACAGAACCTGAAGGCAGGTGACCAGATTCTGGTAACTGCGATGGAACACCACTCTAATATCGTGCCGTGGCAAATGTTATGCGAGCAAACCGGCGCTGAGCTGATTCCGATTCCGGTTTCTGCTGCTGGCGAACTGGATATGGCTGCTTTCGCAGAGTTGCTGAATGAGCGCGTAAAACTGGTATCAGTTGTTCATGTATCCAACGCATTGGGTACCATTAACCCCGTGGCTGAGATTATAGAAAAAGCCCATAGCATCGGCGCCAAAGTACTGGTAGACGGTGCTCAGGCGGTCGCCCATTGGGATATCGATGTTCAGGCATTGGATGCTGACTTTTACGTATTCTCAGGGCACAAACTGTTTGGCCCGACTGGTATTGGTGTATTGTACGGTAAAGAGGCGCTATTAAACGCGATGCCACCCTACCAGGGCGGTGGTGAAATGATTGAGCATGTGAGCTTCGCTAAAACCACCTACAACAGCCTGCCATACAAGTTCGAGGCCGGTACTCCGAGCATCGCTGGTGCCATTGGCCTGGGCGCTGCTATTGATTATCTCAACGGCCTGGATCGAGTGGCTCTGGCTGCCCACGAAGATGCGCTATTAGCCCGTTCAGTAGAACTCGCAGAGCAACTGGGTGGCATCCAACCAATTGGGACGGCAGCCAATAAAGCCAGCGTATTCAGTTTTCTGTTAGAAGGCGCACATCCTGGTGATGTTGGTACTCTGCTTGATCAGCAAGGTGTGGCGGTACGTACTGGTCACCACTGTACTATGCCGATTATGGATCAATTTGGTATCCCGGGTACGGTGCGTGCGTCTTACAGCTTCTACAACACATTAGAGGATGTAGAAACACTGTTCCGTGGTCTGGAGAAAGCCAAGATGTTCTTATTGTAAGATACAGGGGCAAGAGGAAATACACATGACTATTGAAACGTTCGATCCGAATTCTGCACAGTCCGCTGCATCCCCTGAAGTAAGCATGACCGATGCAGCGCTGAAACACGTGCGTAAGCAACTGGATAAAAACACCCAAATGGCTGGCGTTCGTCTGGGCGTGAAAAAAAGTGGTTGCTCGGGTTTTAAATACGATATCGAGTTTGTCGAAGCCGCTCAGGATGGCGATATTGCCATTCAGGCGGCAGATGATGTAACGCTGTATATCTCTGCCCAAGCTGCCCCAATGGTGAAAGGCACAGAGATCGACTTCAGTCGTGAGGGTCTGAATTCAACCATTAAGTTCAATAATCCGAACGCCAAAGATTTATGCGGTTGTGGTGAGTCCTTCTCAGTTTAACTTCGTCAGTGCTTAACCCGAAAAACTAAAAAAAGGCCGTTATTGTTGTGAATAACGGCCTTTTTTATCGCTTATCTTTTATTCAAGAGTGCCTTAAACAAAACGCTCAAGAACAGTCAGCTCCAGGCATTACTTGTGCTTATAACTCACGCCTAACATCAGCCAGTTAGCGCTGAAGTCACTGTTTTGCCTTTCACTATTTTCCTGAAAATAATGCGCCACACTTAAATCCAATGTAAGACTTTTTATAACCGAATACTGCGCCCCCAGTTCAAACCGATGGGCGACAAACTCGCTGAGGCGCTCATCCGAACTGGCAGGACCACTGTCGCCGAATAATGCCTGTTCGTTACTGGCATAAGGGTTCTTGTAGAAGAAGGCCTGACTCTGGCTGTAGTAGCGGTAGGCTGGTAATAAACGCCATTCAGCGGATCGGCGTTTTGGTTTGTTTAAGCCAAAGAAGCCATAGAAAGGAACATCCAGGTTTACCGCCATCGTGTGGCTGGTAATACCCCAGTCATCATCGAAGAAACGATAGCCCAGCTGGCTGGTAACCCAGTTGTCCCACTGCTTGATCCACGAGGCGTTAATACCTTTGCCCAGACGCTCTTCCGGGCGCAGTTCACCCGCCAGAAAAACCTCGTTAAGACGATCAATCACCCCATCACGGTTGACATCAATGGCACGTAAAATCGTCTGATAATGATTACTCAGATAACCACTGTCATGACTGGCAAACAAGGAAACGGTCGCCGTTGATGAAGCAGACAAGGTCTGATTAATACCGGCTTCAATATCGAACGCGTGGTTCTTATCGATAATCTGATCGGCATAACTACCGTTAAATACATAACTTTCGTTATAGATATACGAGCCACCCAACGTGTAAGAACGATTTTTACGCCGGTCTGCCCACCACAACTTCGATGCACTGACACTGGAGCTGGAATAATCGCTCTCTTTCGAATAGCCCGCCGTTACGGTAGTTTCATTACGAAGTTCATCACGGCTGGTCAACGAAAGGTTAATCGAGCGACGAACGTCGGTCAGCTGAACTTTCTCAACCTGATATTCGCCATTCGGGTCGTATCCAAGTATTAACTTATCACTGACTTGGCGGGCGGCATCCAGTTTGGCTATCCGGTTTCTGCTATCGTCATCACTGGCAACGGGGGTTTTAGAGCGCAAAGTTGGAGAAGCACCAGAAATTGCGTCGTAGCCAAGATCGATCGAATAATCGTAATCGACTCCTTTCTTGCCTTTAATACTCACCGCGTGATCCGTTACCTTCACCCGGTCGTCACCTTCAACATAACGCAACACGTGATAACCCACAGTGGTTTCTGCAATCACTACTGCAGAAAATACCAGCAATAAAACAGCAGCAATACTTCTCTGCAGTTTCTTAGTTACAACCACAACCACCCCCGCCAATGCCGGTACCGCCTCGGGTATTTTCTTTTGATGCAAACACTTTGGTTGCAAACTTATTCATCGTTGGCATACGACCACCAGGCTTCATTTCATCCTTAGCCAGCGTTCCTTTATGCCACGGTTTAACATCCTCAATGCCTAAAACCGGTTCAATGAAATTCAGCGCAGAATGTTTCGGCAGCTTAGCTTTAGGCTTCTTAATCTTGTTGATTTTTTTAACATCGTTCCCGGGTCTATCAGCACCCGCTTGTGAACTTTGTTGTTGCATTTCTGGTGCAACATAAATCGTTTTTACTTCAGCCGAAATACTGGCTGAAAATAACAGAGCGGCAGTTAATAACAAACGCATCATAACTCTCCCCGACAATACGAGATATCACGTCGTCTTAGAATCAAAGTTCAACACCCAAACCAGCAAGATCAGCCTCGATGACTTCATCAATATGATCAATAGCCCCCAGATGCTGACCCAAAATAACACCATCGCGAATGTAATACAGAGCTGGCATACCCAGTGGTTCAAAGATTTCAATCAGTTCACTTTCGGTGTCATTAATTACGCGAAACTCAATGCCCAACTGCTTCTGAAATGCTTTTGCAACCGCTTCATCTTCATCAACATCAACACCAACCACAGCGACTTTTTCTGAATCTTTGTAGCTGTTATGGAATTTATTAACCAGAGGTAGCTCAATTCGACATGACACACACCATTGAGCAAAAAAGTCGATCACATAAACTTTACCCGGCTCAGGAGCCACTTCAGCTCGAATAGAATCCGGCAGACTATCACCGATTTCCAGAGCAGAAAGTGGCAGACTCAGCGATGCTAACGCTACCAGTGTCACTAGCAAATGTTTGATTTTTTTCATATTAAGTACCTGTATAGTCATTGGTTAATATCATTCGTTTCGAGGGGTTTGTTAATCGTTTATGCATCTTCATTGATTAATCGCAATTTCGCTCTGGCACTGCTGGCAATGATTTTTTTAATGACTTCTTCCAGCTGAGAGGCATTGCGTGCCGTTAAAAACTGATCTCCGAAACAACGACGAAAATAATCATCTTGCCTTAATGTTTCGATACCAAAACCAACGAACCATAAATCAATACCGCGTGCTCTGACCTCATCACACATACCACTGTCGACCAGATTACGCATCGTATAAGAACCCGCACCATCAGCACCATCGGTTAACAGCACCATTACTTTATCGGCAACGGTATTTGGGCGGGGTAAATCCTCCAGATTCCAATGCCCCTGCCAATTTTCCAGTAATGTACGAACTCCCCAGATAAACCCTTGCAAACTGGCAGTAGAGCTGCCGTTAGCATCGGGCATCTGACGGATACTCTGCTGCAGAAGGATATGATCATTGGTCAATGGAATAACCTTTTGAGAGGGACACTCTTCCGCCAGCCATTCGCCTCCTCCCTGAGGTTTGGTAGTCACCTGGATATTACCAGGATCATCGAATAACTGAGCGAGAATGCTTGCTGCATTGTCGCTACTACCACGGCCATCGACACAGGTTGGCTGAGCATAAGATTCAGGGAGCCATAGAGCACCATTGATATTGACCCCACCCAATTCATGATAAGGCACCATGCCCAGCGCGACACTCTCTGGCAGATCATTAATCAGATTTAATAACGTTTGTTGAAGCTGAGCAAAATTTGAGTCAGTCACGCCAGATGACAGTGCGGCCCCCATCGAACTGGAAACATCCACCACGAAACTCATATCCAATGCACCGGGTTCATAGGCGTAATCAGCACGCGCCTGATAGCGAACCTGAACCGTTCGGAACGACTCAATAAAAGCACCAAGAAACATACTGTCAACATCACGCTCGGCGGATATAACAACCTGCTGCGCAGGGTTCATCGGGATTATCGTTGTTTTATTATCCCCAAAATAAGCAAGTGAGAGTTCACTCGCTATTGCATTTGCCTCAGCCAAAAGCTGTGCATTATTTTTCTCTTTACTTAACGCGACTCGCCCGGCAATGTTCATCGCGGCCACCCGGGAAAACTCCGTTAATTTCTGGCGTTGTAATAGCCACTGTCCAGCATCAACAGCGCCCAGAGAAAGTGTGGCCAGCATCGGTAAAACCAATACCGTAAGAATACTCGCCTGACCCTGCTGGCGGACCATTGAAGGAAAATACATATCAATATCCATCCCGTTCAATCAGGACACTGCGTGCAGAGAGCACAGGAAATGCTTTTTCACCATCACCACCACTATTAAACCAGTCAGCCGACAAACCGCTACGTTGTTCCAGACACACGGTAACTATCCAGACCGCAGGACGCTGACCATTGGCTAACGGTTGTAATAAAGTACTGAGATCGGCAACCGAAACAGCCGACCGACGATGGCTGCCACAATCGTTTGGGTCCCATTCGAGAGGCGCTTCCTGATGACGTAAACGCGCAATTGCTACTTGTGGCATTTCCTGATCGTCATTGTTATCCCGACTCCAGAGTTCTTCCGCCAGGTTCGTATACTGATCATGATTTACCTGCTGTTGAGCATCCGCGAGATTATTCTCAACATCAAAGTCAGTTAAATCGCGCTGTGAGGAAACCAGCCACACCAGATCTTCACTTAATTGCTGCAAACGCTGTTGCTGATAACCCGGCTGCGCCAAATCCACTAACGCCAGCGATAAAATCATTGCGGCCAAGAGAACCACACTGATTTCAACTTCAGCAACGCCGCGTTGTTTGTGATGCATATAATGCTGATGCCTAGACAGATTCATTAATTCAGTTTTCCGGCTTGGCATCGGCTGGAATCACCAATAACCGACGAAAGGTAAAAGACACACTATTCCAGCCAAAACCAGCAATGGCTTCAAACGCAGATAAGGTTGCTGAGCTGGTGAACTCCCAGGTTAATAACGCGCAGCAACTATTATTACTGTCCCAACTGGCATCCCCCACTGAGCTCGCAGCCAGAATTTGCTCACGATTGAGAAAATAGCTCCCCTCCGGCGCGCCATTGTTAATTTCAATATCTGCCAACAACCATTGATCCTGTTTCACCTGTTGCCATATCTCCTGAGCCTGATCTTCCGGCAAAATATTGAGCTGACGCAGATCTGGCTTGGATAATAATTGACGGTTCACGTCTTCAACGGCTTCCGCCAATAAGGATCGCACCAATAATTGACGGCCAAGATCCAGCATCAGGACCAGAGTGAATACCATGATCGGTAATAATATTAAAAAGCCGATGGAACCGGAGCCACGCTGACGAATGACCAACGTCATAATGACCCCACGTCAGTATTCAAACGCTCGCGGAATTGTCGATACACATTGAGCTGTTGTTGCTGTTCATCTGGCGCTAACGGGCTTAACCACTTCAGCGCCTGTTGTTCATTATTTTGTAAGCCATAACTCAGAGCCAGTAATTGCATCAATGGTAATGGACAGGTCGATTGCTGACAGTCCGGCAAAAGCAGTGCCTGAGCCTTGTTGGTGTGTTTTTCCAATAAATAAATCAGTGCCAGATTGTAACGATAAGGCCAATGTTCCGGATCACTCAGTAGTAGGCGTTGATACAATTCTTGCGCCTGATCGAGCTGCCCACGCAGTGCGAATAAGTGAGCCTGGAGTGAATAACAATGACGTAATTCAGGCTGCAATGATCGATAATCTAATGCCGGAGATGTGCTTAGCCATAACCAGGCCTGCTCTGCTGAAGCACTATTGGTGTTGGTCTGATTACTATCCAAAGAATCCAGTAAACTGACTGCACGAATACAACGCCAGTTCATCAACCCGTTATAGCGTCGTGAAATCGTAATCTGATGCTGTTGATCGGACAGTACCTGTGATAATGACACATGACGTTCGGTATCAGATAACAGTGCCATGGCATGGGTAAACTGCTGACTTTTCCGATATAGCCAGAATAATGCCGTGCGATGCTCACCACTAACCGGACTGTCAGTATTTCCGTATTTATCCAACTGGCTTTTATGCATATCAATCGCCAGTTGATAAAAACCGCTGCGCCCAGCCTTTTCTGCCAGCGTAAATACCTGCTGCTGTCCTTGCTTTGACACAGCAGCTGCTTTTTCCGGTGTTGCACTACAACCGCAGATAAGCATCAGCAACGTTATTAATCCAATGCATCGACAAACGAACACGAAACGACAATAAAACTGCATTAACCTTCTCCGCTTAACTGACGGATTAACATGATAAAAGCTGGTCCAGCTAATAGCGCGACTAAAGGCAGAATGATAAATACCATTAAAGGAACCGACATTTGTGCCGGTACTTTTGCCATACGTTCTTCCAGCGCCAGACCTTGTATTGTTCGACTATGACCTGCAAGTTCCCGCAACCCCTCTGCCAACGGTGTGCCGTAATCATCAGCCTGGGTGATCAACCAACTCAACTGCCGCAGATCATCCAACGGCAAACGTTGCGCCAGCTCATTAAACGCATGGCTACGACTGTTGGTAATGCGCAGGTCATCACTTAGTGCGGCGAAGTGTTTTGCCAATGCTGGATTTACTACACGCATTTCTTCGCCTATCCGCGCCAATGCAGCATCAATACTTAAACCTGCCTCAAGACACAAAGCCAATAAATCGAAGACCTGGGGCAAATGACCCTGTATACGTAGGGCACGATCTCGACAGAACAATCCAAACAGTGCCTCCGGAATTAGATTGGCAACCACCATAGAAATGATCAGCAGTAGAAAATCCATTGCTTTCTGCCCCTCCGGCCAGAGCCAAAGCGCAGCAATCACAGCGGTGATGATTTTACTGAGCCAGAAATACCGACCGAGAATCACCAGACTGGTTTGACCGGCTTCATTACCCGGGTGGATAAAACCCGCTTGTCTCGCTAAAGTAATTTGCGCTGGCGGTAACCGGAAACGACCGTCGAGCCAGGCAACCAGAGTTTTAAACGCCTGAGCAACAACAACGATTTGCTCATTCTGATTGCCCAACAGTGGGCTTCCCGAAATCGCCTGAAGTCCACTGGCACTGTCTTTATTCAGTTCCGCATCAATGCTCTGTAACTGCAGCAGTTTTTGTCGCCGTTGCTGATTTTGCAGCCGTTGATACACAGCAAAACCAATCAACAATGCTCCGGCAAGTAACAACAAAATGGCGATAAATGGAGTACTCATGACTGTATCCGGCATCAGCGGCCACCTCCAATCACCATTAAGCGAATCAGAAATAAGCCAAATGCAATGCTACCCAGACTATAAGCCAGCAATTGCTGACCACTGGCATCGTCGAGTAAAAACTCCAGATGGCCCGGATTCAGCCAGGCCAGCGCAGATAACATCAGAATAGGAATCGCAGCAACCACGTTGGCCGACAAACGAGGTTCACTGGTCAACGCATCCAGCTTATGTTTTGCCCGCTGAGCTTCTTTTAGTTGCGCACTCTGGCGCGCCAATACCTGAGCCAGGCGACCGCCGGTTTGCAGATTCAGTAATAACGTCATACCAAAAAAACGATAACTGATCAGAGGTAAGCGTAATCCAGCCAATTCAATCACCTGCTCGGGTGGATCACCAATACGCAGACGCGATAGCAACCACTCCAGTTCACGAGCAAGAATAATCCGTCCGAGTGACTCATTATCAACACTCGCCTCAACATCTGCGTTCGGAGATAACTGGACAACAACCTGAGATAAAGCCTGATGAATACCCATACCCGCTGAAACAGCACGAGCCAGTTGTTCCAGCGCTTGCGGTAATGCCTGTTCACAAGCCTGCATGCTCTGTTGCAAACGACGCTGTAAACGCCAGGACAAAATAATCAGTGCCGAGAAAAAGCCCGTCACAACCGCAGTGATAAATTTAACCAGCAAAAATTCGGTTGGCAGTTTTACCCAGACCAATAAAAATAGCGGTACCGCCATGGCAAGTGACGTTAACCATTGGCGTTGCAACCACTGCGACAAACTGCGTTGCTGTGGCGGCAGAATTAATTGCAGCTGCAATAATTTTCCCTGGAAATAATGATTCAGGCGCGAAGCCGTAGCTGGACGGTATTTTTGCAACTGACGATAAAGACCCCGCAAAGGTGCAGCAATAAAACTGAATACCGATAAATCCTGATTATCGGCAAACGGGTCAGCCTGATTCTGGCCTGCCAGAGATAACAACGGCGCAGTACTTTGCCCTGCACCGGCAATCTGTACGCCGGCACTATCACCTGACGTATCCAGTTGCTGAATATCCCGTAAGCGCTGCTGACGCTGCTGCTGTGCCTGAAACTGACGATAATACATCACCAGCAATGCCATACCCGCCAGCGATAATAACCAGGGGCTGCTACTGACCCAGTTAAAAAAACTCATCCGAAGTTTTCTCCGGATGTCTGGGTATTAAAACCGCCACTGTTGCTGGATAAGCGATTAACCAGAGCCTGTAATTCGTCACCCAGTCCCATGGTGCGGGCACGCTCCATTAATGCCGGACGCAGATTCTGATACTGATAACTCGGAGTTTCCTGCGGATTATTATCGTTACTTTTGTATTGCCATAAGGTTTGCAGCGTCACCGTATCGCCTTCGATACCGATTACTTCAACAATCGCGGTGACCCGACGGACACCATCGCGATCACGATTGACCTGAATAATCATATCCAGTGCGCTGACCATCTGACGACGAATCGCTACTAACGGCACATTCGCTTGCTGCATTAATAATAAATTCTCCAGACGAATAAGAGCATCACCCGGACTGTTGGCGTGCAGCGTTGACATTGAACCATCGTGGCCGGTGTTCATCGCCTGCATCATATCGAACGCTTCGTTGGAACGAACCTCACCCAAAACAATACGATCCGGCCGCATCCGCAGCGCATTAACCAATAATTGCTGTTGATTAATACCACCACCACCCTCGAGCGACGGCGGACGGGTTTCCAGTCGCACCACATGAGGTTGTTGTAATGCCAATTCGGCTGCGTCTTCAATGGTTACGATGCGCTCGTCGCCACCAATATGACGTGACAACGCATTGAGTAACGAGGTTTTACCTGCACCGGTTCCACCAGAAATCAGAATATTCGCGCGCGATGCCGTGGCAATTTTTAACAGCTGCGCCATTTCGGCAGTCATCGACCCCAGGTGTACCAGATGGTCTAAATCAAATCCGTCACGATTAAATTTACGAATTGAAATACTGGTGCCGTCCAGTGCCAGTGGCGGGATAATAATATTTACCCGGCTGCCGTCTTCTAAACGTGCATCCACCATCGGATTACTTTCATCGATACGGCGACCAATGGCAGCAGCAATACGGCGGGCCACGTGTTTTACGTGAGCTTCATCGTGAAACTGCACACCGGCAGGCTGTAATTTACCGCGACGTTCAACGTAAACCTGAAACGGGCCATTCACCAGTACATCGGCAACCGTCGGGTCGTCTAATAATGCCTGAATCGGACCTAAGCCCAGCATATCGTCCAACAAAGCATCGGCCAGCTGTTGCTGATCCTGTGCGGTTAACGGCAATTTTCGCTGACTGGCCAGTTCACCCGATTCACGAATTATGCGCGCCCGTAATGCCGCACGATTGAGTCTCAGCACCACAGAAGCATCCAGACGCTCCAGCAATAATAAACGCAATTCGTTTAATAACGGCGACATGGCGGCCGTTGGCGCTGCTGCAACAGAAGCATTTTTATCCGCGGCCATTAGCTGGCCAATCGTATTAACACTGTTTGCCGCTTTAACACCGGCTGCCGCATCAACACCGTTTGCAGATTCTGGAGTGCTGTTTAAATCGGCTTCCCGTGTACTATCAGATGCGCCCTCTTTAACGCCCACGTTTTCTGTAGTGGCTGCGGTTGCGGCTTTGCCGGGTGACGAATCAGAACGACGACCAAACATCAGCTCCCCCGGTTTAATAAACGTTGCAGAATGCCGGATTCGCGTTGCACAGACGGTGTTAACGCCAACCAATCGTCAATAAAACGATTCACCTGTTTGCTTAAACGGCTCTGATCAATATTTGGTGTGTCTGCCATCAATTGCTTTAAGGCAGACTTATCATGGTCCAGTGCGCTCAGTGGTGTGTTAGTAAACGGATTAATTGCCGCCATATCCTCAACCGTTACAGCGGCAGCGTTATAAGGCTGGTTTACCAACAGGTGTACTTTGTTTAACAAACCATGCTGCTGATAAAAATCCTGCAGTCGCTTTAATTCACGCGCAGCCGATGGGTGTGGGTGTGTCACCAGGACAATATGATCGGCATTTTTTAACAGCTCCAGCGCCATGGGTGTGGTGTTATGCGCTGCAGGCAAATCCCAGCACAAAGCACTGAACTGTGGAGCAAGCTTGGCCGTTAACGCATTAATAACACCCGATTTCTGTAATAACTGGTTTTGTTTTCCGGCGGCGTTAACGTCCACCACAGAGCTGAACAAGGTCAAACGAGAATGCAGTTCACTGCCAGCCCGCTGGACTAATAAATCATCCGCGGTATCCGGGTCAGCCAATAAACTGGCAAATGCCGCATTGGCCGGACTGTTTAAATAAATATCAAGGCTACCGGCACTGTCGAGATCCAGCAGTGCCAAATGCATACCCGGGTCACGACTCAACTTTCCGGCAACCAGCGCGGCAATTAAACTGCAACCAATTCCGGAATGGGTCGCAGTAATCACCATATTACGGCCACGCGGTGCAGCCGGGCGCAGTGTATCGTTTTCCCGCGCACTGTTATGAACACCGTTATAGCCATCGTTATGCGCCTGATCATCATGAAAGCGACGGTGAGGTTCACTCAGACGACGTAATTGTGCCCGCAATTGCACTTCATCAACCGGTAACACCAGATAATCATCAACGCCCAGCGACATCAGCTGGCGATAAAACCCCAGATCATCACGCTGTCCCAACAATAAAACCCGGGTACTGGCCTGACAGACTTCAGCCAACTGTGCCAGACCATCAATCGGGTCTGAGGAATTAACCGGATCACTGATATCAACAATTAATAATTCCGGTGAGCTGTGACTGCGATAATATTCTATCGCCCGGCTTAATGCGCTAGCCGATGTATTCGTCGCCTGGCTAACAGGAATAATCGTCAGCTCAAGGGCCGCACAAGCCAGTGCGGCTTGTGTCAGAGTCTGTTCTTCCTGCTTGCTGTTTACAAAACCGTGTAGTTGCTGGGTCATATTAATTTCCAATGGTACTGCCGGTCGTGGTACGACGTTCCAACGGCTGGTTTTCGCGACTGAATTCCAGCGCTTTCAGTGCAGAAATTCCGTCCAGTGATTTATCCGCTGGCGGAGCAATCACTAATTGTTTCGGGTTGGCCATCTGCATCAGATTATTACGATTAGCACAGCCAAAGTGATCGGCTCTGCACACGCGAATGTTGGCCATAAACCACTCGATACGTACTTCAAGCAGACGCTCGTTGTCTGTCTGATTCTTCTTAGCCGCAATTTTGTTGCCCGGCTTTAAGTCATAACGCAGCTGCAGTTGTGAATCGTTGATGCCTGCGCGTTTCAGCTCAGCAATAACTTTTCGACTATCACCGTCAAACCCTTTTAACGGAATCAGCATTAACGAAAATTCCTGAAGTTGTTGTTGCGACATCAGAAACCGATTCAGTTCTGTTTTTTGTAACGGCCATACAAACGATTGTTGCTGTACCTCTACACCACTACCGGAGTGGCGCAGCTCTGCCTGAGCAACCAGCGGTAGTAACAATTGCAACACCAGAGCCAGCGCAATCAGACACTGGGACATAATTTTCTTAGTAAACATCATCATGCGGTTATCCAATAAAACGGCACATCAATTAATAAATAAAGTCTGGGTTACCCCATAGACGAATAGTACTGTCTGTTGTTTTTCCAGTGGCGTTTTTATGGCTTTTGCCCAACAACATTTGTTCGAACAACGAGTTGGCTTTTAACCCTTCGCCGGGAAGCACAAATTCATTGGCCTGCTGTGGCTCAACGGCATAAGCACTGACGATAATGACCAGTTCCGTTTCTTCACGACGGAATTCCTGACTGCGGAACAACGCGCCCAACACCGGAATATCACCAAGAAACGGCAGTTTGTTAATGGTGCTGACATCATTTGCCTGAATTAATCCGGCAAGCGCAAAACTTTCACCCGACTGCAGCTCGATGGTGCTTTCCGCACTGCGTACCTGCAGCGACGGTAACTGCAAATTACGCCCTTCAACCTGCACCTCAGTTGACAAATTAGAAACTTCCGGACGTACTTTTAAGCGGATACGATTGCCTTCCAATACGGTTGGTTGCATATCCAGCTTGATACCAAATTCGCGGAAATCGATACTGTAGGTATCCAATTGAGGCAGAGGAATCGCATAAGGGTATTCACCACCAGCATGGAAATGAGCGGTTTCACCACTGAGTGCAGTCAGGTTTGGCTCCGCTAACACTTTTGCTAACCCTTCATTTGCCATCGCTTGTAATACACCGGATAACGGATCCTGACCAAAGTCCAGTTCGCGGGTGCTAAGTGTTACCAGACGACGATCAAACGCGATGCTGCCATTAATTAAAGTTCCCCAGCGAATACCTAACTGGTGGCCCACTTCGCGTTTAACTTCAGCAATACGCAGACGAATATTCACTTGTTTTGCCATATCCACTTGTATGCGGTTAATTACTTCACCGTTTTCAGCAATAAAGCCCTTAGCCATGGCCACGGCTGCTTCAATCGTCAGACTGGAATCCACCAAACCTGTTAACAGAATATTATTACCCTGTGCGCTGGCGTTTAATTGGTTTCTTCCCTGCTCAGATAACTCCTGCTGTAACTGGCTGTTTAACTGTTCCAGATTATGACGTACCTCAATCTGACGCTGATAAATGGTGCGTTGCTTACTGTCCAGTACAAATATTTCGGTAACGCCCGGCTTTTTCGCGAAAATAAATAACGAACGACTGGCGGGTAACTGGTAGTTAGCCACCGAAGAGTCAGAGATAAATACCGTTTTGGCATCGCCATTGAGCCGGATTAATTCACCTTTACCCACGTTCAATGCCAGCGGTTTTACTGCAGCCTGGGTTAATGCGGATAATCCGAATAAACCCATTAACAGAATAAATACGCTAACGGCTGAATGTATTTTTTGGTGCAACTGCTTATAAACCACCAGACACCTCACGTTGTTCGCCACGGATCAGGAAGGTGTTTTCATCCAGACCGCTGTCTTTGGTTTCCGGGAATAAGTCGCTGGCTCCGCTGCCAGCGCTGCTGACACCATTATCGTTAGGGTTACGCAGGCTGATGGATAATGAGCCACCGTTCGCTGCCATTTGTAATGCCAGAGGCACACGCACCGCTTGTTGTGGTGTTGCTTCAAACGTAACAACGGCATCGCGATCACGACGACGCTTATTGTTATTTAGCTGATCGGCTTCATAGTTCTGACTGGAAAAACGGTTAATCGCCAACACCCGCAAACCGGATGCCGCGACCGCACTGCGCCAGGTACGGAAATCGCGTTTACTCGGAACTGAATCACTCGAGGCACGCACCTGCTGTGCCTGGGTAGTAATGATCAGATCAACCACATCACCGGGAGAAACCAGGCCGGAACTTAAATAAGCCAGTTTAATATTCACCGATACCGCTCGCATGCCTGGTCGCACGGTTAATGCCAGAAAACCACTGTCGTCCGGTGATACCAACAGACGTTTATCCAACGCATCGTTGTTCTTTAATGGCTGACGTAACGCACTGCCAACTAACTGCTGCTCGATTTCCTGTTGCTGTTGTTCGGACTGAGCCAGCCACCAGTGAGCCTGTTGCTCCTGCTGCTGTTGCTCGTCTTCTGTCAGCGTTCGCCAATACAGCGCATCAGAGCTGATTAACTGGCCATCCTGATAGGCCTGATTAATCACCAGTATTTTTTCATCCTCGGCAACGGACGTGCCTTTATCGGAAGAATTTAAACTGAGCAATACCCCACTCAGTGCCAGCGCAATACCGGCATATAGCAGCCAGGAAGACTTCATATCGCGATCATACCCGCAAAAATCAATATAAAAGGTGTCGTTACAGATTTTTCATACAAATTAAAAATCTGCTTTATTCACTGCCTTCGGTGATGGTTTCTTTCACTTTTTCGAATGACGTATTTAACGCATCCTGCAATGGACCACCCGGTCCCACAGCTACAAATAATGTGCCTGCCAGCGCTGCAGCCAGAATCGCGTATTCAACAGCAGTAACACCCAGTTGCTTTTTTACGCTTTTTATTGAGGTTGATTTTTTCATGATTATTTCCTGTTTAACTTATTACTAATTAGTCTGTTCTATAACGAAAAACAGGCGCATGGCTAAAAGCCATGCGCCGCGTCCTTGCGTTCGTTTCTAATTAGTTGGTTGTGTAAATATAACGGTTATGATTTTTTGGAGCAGAACTACTGTAGCGGTCAATAGTTAATTGTTGCTCATTACCTTCATGGGTGATAACAGTAGCAATCTGGTCACAGCCCCAGCCGGTGCATGCTGGATCATCCTTAATATCGGATGTCCAATAACTGCCATCGATCACCCGATCGCCATGCAGGTTGGTTAACGCTGGTTCGCTGTATAGAGATTTCATCTGCGCAACAGTTGGGTATTTCCAATCATTGCCAGAAATACCACAGTAGCGTGTAAAGCTTGAAACTCCGGAGTGATTACTGGCATCTTTACTCACACTTAAGTGAGTGGTCCAGACATTGCCACTGGACTCTTCACGAATGCAGTAGTTAACACCAGTGAGGGTTACCTGACCCAGGTTATCGAGCCCAACAAAACCGCTTGCCAAGCCTGCCCTGGCTGATCCAGTTGCATTAGTCACCCACAGTCCCATGTATCCGTCGGAATTACGTCCGGTTTCTGAATTGCCCGTTTTGAAGCTGAAGACTACCGGCATCAGACGGTCGTACACATCTTTCTCTGTTGCCGATGTCATGTAATTGACGTCCTCATTGATCGTTGCAAAATGACGTCCATCAACCGGGCGTAACGCCTGCAATTCAGCAACGCTTGGTAAACGCCAATCACTGCTACCACAAATATTAACCATATCAATTTCTGCTGTAGCTACGGCAAGAGTACGTGCAACACCCGGTTGTGGCATTTGGCTTTCGCGTAACCAGATCAGTCCATTGTCAACATGACGCGAACATACCCAATCGTCCGCTGACGTGGTTACTTCGCCCGCAACATTCAGCATCTCAAACTTGGATGGCGGCGCGGTGAAGCTCACGAGGCGAGCAAATACCAGATAACCGGAATCCAATGTATCAGTGATATCCAACGACAGAGTTTCAGCTTTATAATAACCGTTTGTGTTAAAGGTATACGCAAGCCGTTCACCCGCATTGCCGGCAACAGATGTCCACTGCCAATAGCGCTGAAATGCATCGGAGCTACCGTATTTATCCGCTGAGCCTGCGTAATTCACGAAGACGGTTGGATCAATGGTGGTATCGTAGTAATAACTGTTTTCATCAAGAGTATTCAGGCTACTCAGCTGTTTGACTGTTGGCAGGCTCCAGTTATCTTTGCCGCACCAATTATTGGTGTTGGCTTCAGCCAGCAAATCAACAGCGTCGGTGAAGTCCTGACGATTTTTCAGATCATCACTGCCTTTTTCTAACAAACGCCAGATCACTGCAGAATCGGAAGCCTTATCCTGCTCTTCACGCAGATCCTGCACACAGCGATAGCCCTGAATATAAGTCGTATCGGCAGGGATATAACGACCTTTCTCATCCAGCTTGGCAAAACTCACACTGCCGGAAACAATCGTCGCCGCCGCAACCGATACGGTATAGCCATTTGCAAAGGCGTCATCAACTGCCAGGTCAGTCACTGGGGTACGGGTATTAATCCAGTTCTGCAAGTTAGTAATCTGCTGATCAAGCACACCTAATTGATTTTGGTAAGCTGCAATCAAGTTGCTACCAAATGCACCGTCGGCTAATTCAATAATTAAATCCACCAACGCCTGACGGCGTTGCTGCAAATCAGTCAGGGTTTGTTGTGCTTTGAAAATCTCAGCTAGACCGGTACGCGCTGCCAGATACAGAGTTTCTGCCAGTGCTGCATCATTTGGCGTATCACTAACCGCTTGCTGTGCTGCAGTTACTTCACCTGCCTGAGTGTTGGCCGTAAGTAGCTGATCGTTTGCAGCGGCCGTGTCAGTAGCTAACTGCGCCGCCGTTTCAGTGTCGCCTATTACACCGGCTACTTTGCTCTGCATCGCAGCCAAAGTCGCAATAGCATCGGTAATATCGCTGTTTTGCGCCGCTTTATAAGCGCTTAACGCAGCTTCGAATTCAGCCAGTGCCGCATTAAATTGCTGCAATTCAGCATCACTCACCTGACCATCAGGGTTGTTATTCAGCCGTGTTACATCAGCATTAAATTCGGTCAGTTTTGCATCGAAATTATCAGTTAATGTATTCACCGAATCCTGACGGGTATTAGCCTGCTCAATACGTGCCAGCAGTAAACCTTTCAGTCGGGTTAAATCGGCAGAGTTAACCGCTGCAGTAAATTCTGACTGACTGGTGGTGACGCTGTTACGTGCGTCAGTCTGCCAGCCAGGCAGAGTCGTCTGAGCACTGGTCAACTCCAACTTTGACGCGGCAACTTTGGCAATATAAGTCGCACCAATAACTGGCACCCGAGTCAGTAGCTGATAATACTTCTGCGACAACTCCCTATCGCTTGTGGACAACTGTGAGTAACCACGAGAAGCTACACGACGTTTCGTTGTGTCAATCACACCGTTTTCAACAGCAAAATCACGGCTCCAGTAGTAATCCGAACCGTAGCTGGACATAAAGCTGAAGTATTTACCATTACCCCAATGCAGGTTTTCTTGGCTATAGCCAGGCTCGATATACGTGTAAGTCCGCAGTTTCTGCAATTCTGCAATGGAGGCTGCCTGCCAATCAGAAAAACCACATATGGCAGAGCTATTGCTGCGGGTAATTTCACTTTCTATCGTTTTAATCGAACTGTCACTGTTAGTGTACGGAACGGTATCACTGTATTGATTACTGGATTTTTGCCAGTAAATACCGCCTGAAAATCTACTGTCTCTAATACAGGAAAAATCAGTTGCTGTAGACAATAAACGCTCGCCATCTGCGTCTAATTTCACAAACTCGGTTTTAGTAAATGCAATCGATTCAGCCACTTCATTTTGCTCACCAGCAACACGCAGTTTTACCGTGCCGACAAAATCATCCGACAGCTGAATTGGTTTTGCAGTGGCGTTTTGCCATGCCTGAGTTTCACCCGCAATAACCAATGCGTACTGGTAATCAGCCGCATTGTCGAAACCAGCAATGTTTTTCCAGTTCAGCGTATCGTCATCGTCTTCCACCACCAGATTGTTTGGTGCAGCAACAATAACCAGCTGCGTAAACTCCGCACTAACAGCGCTTGCTCCGGCGTCATTAATTCCGGTTACGGCAGCAACACGAACCTGAACATAGCCCGCAGTGCGATTTTCATCACCGACATTAACGGATGTATCGCTGTCAGTAGCAACACGCCAGTCGGCGCTGCCAATTTTAATTTCGTAAGTGCTGATATTTTCGTAACCGGAAACAAAGCTCCAGCTAAAGGTATCGGCATCATCATCGGAGGTCGCAACCGGAGCTGCGATATTTTTGATCACCTTCGCGAATGCGGTTGGGTTGCTAGCAGTTGCACCTGCTTCACGTCCCGTCGCCGCTTTGACACGCAACTGCAGAGCACCAGCGGCAATGCCAACATCACCCACTTCAATCGGTTTAGCAGAGGTAACCTGCCAGTTACCGTCACCGGTGTGGAATTCGTAGTCAGCAATATTGGTGTAACCTGCTACGTTGGTCCAGTCCAGCGTATTGGCAACGTCGTTGACCTGCAGATTGGTTGGTGCAGCGATATTACGGATAACGGCGTTAAACCCTTGCGGGCTGCGCGCAACCTGACCAGCCAGACGAACGTCAGCAACAGCAGCTACCCGGATTTCAATGGCATTCGCATCGATATCAAAGTCACCCACCACCAGCGGCTTGGCGCCAATGGTTTGCCAGTCACTTTGCTGACTGCCCGAGGTAATACGATATTCATAATCGGACGTGTCGGTGAATCCAGCAACATAATTCCAGTCCAGAGTGTCAGTAACATCATTAGTGACCAATCCGGTTGGCGCGGCCGCTGATACCAGTGCTTTTTTGAACTCAGCACTCTGAGCAATCGCACCCGCTTCGCGAATTCCATTAACAGCAGCCACACGAACCTGGATATAACCGGCGGCACGGGCAACATCACCCATCGCAATATTGCGATCTGCCGCAATGGCTGCTCGCCAATCTGCGCTATCGATTTTGATTTCGTAATCGCTGATGTCGTTATAACCGTTCACCAGCGACCAGCTGAAGCTGTCAGCATCGTCATCAGACGTTGGCACAGGCGCAGCGATACCGCGAATCACTTCCGCAAAGGCTTCAGTATTTTTCGCAATCTGGCCTGCCAGACGTTCGCTGGCAATCGGCGCAATACGCAGCTCCATATCACCCACGGCAATAGCAACGTCACCCACCTGAATCGGCTTGGTCGTCACTGGCTGCCAGCGACCCGAATTAATACGGTATTGGTAATCTGATACCTTGGTGTAATCACTGACGAAGGTCCAATTCAGGGTATTCACCGCGTCGTTTACAACCAGATTGGTTGGTGCAGGGGCAACAACCAGAGTTTTCTTAAAGGCCGGGCTTTTAGCGATGGCACCGGCATTACGAAGACCCGCAACGGCTTTAACACGCACTTCGATATAACCGCCATCGCGGTCTACATCGCCAATAGCAATGGTGCGCTGTGCGTCGGTGGCCACAGTCCAGCTGCCATCGTTAATGCGGATTTCATAGTCAGACACGTTGTCGTAACCAGCAACAAAGCTCCAGCTGAAGGTATTGGCAGTGTCATCGCCACTCACCTGAGGAGCAGCAATATCGGTGACAACAATCGTAAAAGCATCGGCATTGGTAATGACCGGACTGGCCAGCCACTCACCGGCAACGGCAGCCACACGTAATTCAACACCACCTGCAGCAATGGCCACATCACCCACCTGAACAGGTTTGGCTGTAGCTGTCATCCACGCGCCATTACCAATGCGATATTGGTAATCAGCAGCCTTGGTGAAGCCGTTGGCAAAGGTCCAGTCGAAGGTATTAGTAACGTCATCAACCACAGGATTGGTTGGTGCCGGAGCCGCTGTCGCTGCCTTAGTAAAGGCAGAACTTGAAGCTGTCGCACCGACTTCACGTACACCAGCAACCGCTTTAACACGAACACGCACGTAACCCGCATCACGCTTTTCATTGCCGATAGCAATAGAACGATCGGTGGCCGTCGCAGTGCGCCAGGCCGCAGAATTAATGCTGATTTCATAATCACTGATCTGGCCGTAGCCACTCACCAGCTGCCAGGCAAAGGTATCAGCTGAATCATCGGAGACGCTTACTGGCGCTGCGATGTTGCGGATAACGGTATTAAATGCGGCACCGCTACTGGCACTGGCACCCGCTACCTGACCGGCATTGGCTTTAACACGCAGCTGCAACGCTCCGGCAGCAATTGCAACATCCCCCACCTGCAATGGCTTGGCATTCACGGTTTGCCATTGGCCATTGCCCGTGTGGTACTCATAATCTCCGGCACTGGAGAAACCAGTTACAAATTGCCAGTCCAGCGTATTAGCAACATCATCCACCACCAGGTTGGCTGGTGCAGCGATGTTACGTACAACCGCGTTAAAGGCCAGAGGGTTGCGTGCAACCTGACCTGCCAGGTTCTTTGACGCAACGGCCTTCACACGAATTTCAATGGCGTTTACCGCCACGTCAAAATCGCCGATCACTAACGGCTTAACATTGACGGCTTGCCAGTCGCGCTGCTGGGAACCAGAGGTGATACGATATTCATAATCGCTGAGGTTGCTGTAACCGCTAACGTTATCCCAGTCGAGAGTATCTTGGGCATCGTTAACTAAGAGATTCTTCGGTGCAGCAATGTCATCAACGATGCGTGTCAGCGGCGATGCGTTTTTCGCTGCCACACCCACTGGGTTGTTATTGGTCACATCCGCGCGAACACGTAACTGAACTTGTCCGGTAGCATAAGCCAGATTCTCCAGGACAACCGGTTTGACAGTCACAACCTGGAAGCTGGCCCCACTATTAACCGAGAATTCATAATGTTGCGGCTGTTCAAAACCCGCAACAAACGCCCAATCCAGCGTATCAGCGGCGTCGTCAATGGTTAACACCGCGGCGGCTGGGCGAACAACTACCTGAACGTCATTATCCAGGTCCTGCTGTACATCATCGGAGGCAAGTGCAGCGGCACTGCTGGTCAGAATCTGACTCCAGGAGGCACCCGCATTATCGCTTGCCTGCTTAACAATCACTTCTTCCCATTTTTGCTGAATCTCGCGAGCAGCGGCACGAACCGGGGCATCTTTGTTATTGCTGTTGGCGGCCACATAATCAACTGCGTAGAAATCGTCTTGCAGCGCCCACTTCTCGGCCAGCTGAGCGGCAATTACTTCAACGGGTTCGCCACTGTCTTTCGCCAGCGCACCAATTACAGTAGTGAATGGCGTCACTAAGTTACTGTTGTCATCACCGCCTTTAACGTTAACCGGCAATAAAACACTCTGTCGGGTTATTGCCTGATCCGGGTTATCCATATCAACGGTCTGACCCGGCACGATTTGCGCCAGTAATTTATCCACCGCCTGACCGGCTGGTACCGTCAACTCAAAACGACCCTGCGCATCAGTGGTTGCGCGATATTCACCGGCAGCGTCACAAACGAAGTTGTCGTTATTATCGATACAAACAAATGCATTGCTCAGGTAACCGTCGATAACCTGGCCGCGGACGGCCGTCTGATTGACCGGAGTTGGCTGGGTTGGACCGCCGTTATCAACGTCAGGCGAGGCACCGCTGGAGCCCTGGTCACCACTACAAGCAACTAAGCTGGCCACGCCAATCGCGAGAGCGATCTTGCGCGGCAGGAACGCGTGATTCTTCATGATGTACTTCCAATTTTCCGGACAAGTCAGGCCGCGCTGATTGTTGTTCTGGCAATGTTCTGAAGGCGTTTTTTTCGCGCTACATATACCTGCGTGTCCGCACTTAATATGCTAAGCAACAGTTGTGAATGAGATCCGGGCGCGGATCGTAATCTAAATGACAAACGTTTGCAATTGATAGTTAATTCAAATTAACATAGCGGTCAACTTTTACGATTGATCAGTTATTCAATCTAAAAATACCTGCAAAAAAAGGTCTTTTTAGATGAACAGGTAATCTGAATTCTTGTACAAACCGGTCAGGTGGTTAAGCGCAATATGCATGACTCATCAGACACATTAAAAAAGAAGTAATCATGACGTCTAAAAACTCCTCCCACGCACCTGCTCAGATGCGACGCTCGGCGCTGTTAGCATCGGCGATATCGGTGGCCATTCTCAGTGGTTGCGGTGGTGGTGGCGGTAGCTCCTCTGCCACTCCAACAAGTGTCAACCGATGTTCCGACTGGAACCTCAACGCCAGCTGTGAAGCCTTCGAAATTCACTCTCATGCATCCCTGGCACAAGAGGGAAAGAACGGTCCGTTTTTAACCCCGGGCAGCACGATTACTGCCAGCTCTGCGGTCAATCGCAGTGGTTTTATGACGGCACCCGATGGTGCACAAATTGTCTCGCCATTCACCACCCTGATCGCCAGTGAATTGTTGTTTAACCCGAATATTCCGGCGCTGTCCGATAGCGAACAGGAAGAACGATTAACTCAGGCAACGACCTACCTGAACAGTAAGTTTCCGGAACTGGATTTCTCTCGCTACCTGTTTCAACAGGGACCAAGCACTCATGGGCAGCAAATTCAGGCCAGTATTGATCGTGCTTTATCCAACATTACCGACCTGAATCCGTACTGCATTGTCGCCGCTGTGGTTGATGCCATGGTGATAAACCAATCGTTCGACGTCAGCATTCAACGCGATCAGGCAGCAGTGCAATGTCCGGCTGCAAATGTCAGCGTTGGTATTCTTAACGATACCCTGAGCCGCTTTGAAACCGTCGGTATTGCAGAACAGCAAGACATCATTGTCGCCGCGACTAAAAATGAGCTGACAGTATGGAGCAACGACCAGTTAACGGCCGCCAATGCCAGTGCGATCAGCAGCCAAAACGCGACTGACAACGCACCATCCGTACCGGGACAAAAAACCATCAGCGACGCTCTGCTGAAACAACTGAACCAACCGTTATCAGCATTAGATGATGACGATGACAACGATGACGATGACGACGACGACGACTACGATGGCGGCTCTGGTGCTTCCAACGTTGGCGGTGGCGGCCAGCCAACCACACCGCCGGTCACCGTACCGGTAACCACGCGACAATTTGATAACATCACCCTGGTAAAACCAGCTTACAACACACAATCGGTTTACCTGGTAAACAGCAGCTTCCTGACGTTCAATGAAACACGTAATCAAGCCTGCGATAGCGGCGCAACGGGTAATGATGGTTTGCATAAAGTTCAACTGCACAGCAACACTGCAAACACATTGAGCAGCTCCAGTATTACTGCGCTATTGGCTACCAGCCAGATCCCTGTTGCAAAACAACTGCCCGCTGACATCACCCCGGATGACGCCTCAGTGAATGGCAGTACGCTCGATGAACGCCGTTTCGATGCATTTGCGGGTGCTACGGGCTACGTACCGCCGCCCACAACACCAACCGTACCAACACCGACCAGTCCAGCACCGGGTACGGATGCCAGCTGTCTTAATGACGCCTTCGCCCACCTGGCGATTTCGGCTAACGAACAAGTGCTGATGGCAGCAACCGATAAGCGTCTTTTCCGCCTGAACATGGAAAATCTGGAGCAAATAGGCAACGCCTATGCCCCATTTGCCGATTCGGTGGATATAAACCACATCAGCCTCAGCGCTGACGGCAGTCTAGTTTTGGTCAGCACCAACGAGAACCGCGGTCTCAGCCTGGTAAATACCGCCACAATGACGCAAGCAGGCTGGCTATCCGCACCAGCAGAAGGCCAAACCGAACTGACTCAGGTGAAGCAGGCTTTCTTCTTCAATAAGCACCAACAAATTGCGGCGATTGAAGGCGGTACTGGTATTAGCGCCAACAAACTGCACATCATTGACAGCAGCAAAACCAACAGTCCAACTGTTAGCCAGAGCATGGAACTAACAGCCCCGATTGCCCATATCTCAGTATCGCCGGATCGCGAACATCTGGCAGCGCTGACCACAGACAATAAATTGTGGCTATATCAACTGAGTGGCACCGTTGAGCTATTGGAAACCTTCGGCCCGGTAGCGCAAGCACAGCAACTGCTGCTACAAAATGACCAGGCGTTGATTCTGGATAACACGGGCGAGGTATTACAAACCTTTAATTTCGGAAACCGCTTTGGTAACCCACTGGTTCAGGCAAAAAATGAGCTTAGCCTGGCACGTATTCTGGGCGTGAACGCCAATCGTCAGAAAGTGAACAAAGACATGTTCCTGCCACAAAGCGGCGCAGAAATCGGCAAAGACCTTGGCTCTGTTACAATCAGCTGGACCAGTACCAGCGAGTCGGCAGTAAACCCGACCACAGGTAACGTCAGCGTAACATCGAACGCTCTGCCGGTAATTCTGGATGCGACTTTGACGGGCGACTACCGTGGTGAAACCATCACTCTGAAAAAATCGTTCCAGATTCAGGTCAGCAACTAGTCTCCACGCCAATGCCCAAGGCCGTATCTGATTGAAGATACGGCCTTTTTTATCTCTGCCACACGGGCTTTCCGGTAGTACAAGGAGCTGTCTATAACTCTTTGAAAAACTTAGTGAAAAAAGTGTTGACGAGATAAAAGATCGTGGCATAATACGCGCCACTTGAGATGGCAAGGTGTTCAACACCCCGCTCAATGTGATGTGGCTATGTAGCTCAGCTGGTTAGAGCACAGCATTCATAATGCTGGGGTCGGCAGTTCAAGTCTGCCCATAGCTACCACTTATTCCGAAGGCTAGCAGGTTAGTACTTGCTAGCTTTTTTCGTTTTTGGGTTAGGTTTTTAAAGAACATGGCCCACAGGCCGCATAAACACTGACTTTCTCAAAGCTTTAAGCTTTCAAATATACCGACAACATTTGAACTTGACTGACTGATACCGACCAAAGGGTTTAGGTCTAAAGCCTGATTCATATACTCAGGGGATAAATGGGCATATCGCATTGTGATTTTTATATCAGAATGACCGAGTAACTCCTTTAACGTGAGTATATTGCCGCCGTTCATCATGAAGTGACTCGCAAAGGTATGCCTCAGTATGTGGGTCGCCTGACCTTCGGGGAGCTGAATACGGGAACGCTTAACAGCAGAACGGAAAGCAGACCGGCAGTCATTGAATAACCTAATATTCTGAGCAGACCTGGCGACCGATAATATCTCTAAGTGAAGCTGGCTGGAGATAGGAACAGACCGAGATTTTCCGTTCTTGGTGTCAGTAAAACGTAAGGCGGGCTGGTCGGTATTAAGCAAACCTGACCTTAGCAAGTATTCAGCCTCGCCAAAGCGGGCTCCTGTAGAAAGGCAAATTTTGACAACGGTGGTTAAGTGCCTGTTACGTGATTCTGAACAAGCTGAAAGCAAAAACGGAATTTGATCAGTAGTTAAAAAACCTAGTTGGCGTTCAGTTTCACGAAATTGACGGATTTTGGACAACGGGTTACCACCGTCATAAAAACCAAGTCGGTCGAGTTCATTGAACACAGCGCGAAGATAACGCATTTCATGATTTACGGTGACAGCCTTAACCTGAGTAATACGAAAAGCCCTGTATTCTGAAAATACGGAGGCATCAAAATCAGATACGAGTGGATTATTCATCCTATAACAAGTGGCTATCAAGCGATCGTAGCGATACTTGTGATCTTTAAGCGTTTTACCATGAGCGTTATACCAGATGTCAACCAACTGGCTAAGCCGGGTTATAGCTGGGTCAATCATTAAAAAGGAACCGCCGTATTGCTTTGTATGCTGCCAACGCCGTTAAGCCGATGCGTTAACAGTCGATCTTCCACAAATTCAGTGACAAGCGATTCCAGTTCAGAGGAATTACCATACAAGAGAAGACCAAAATACTGGGCTAAGTCTGAGTCCAAACCACTACTTTTTAGAATGTGGTTTACGGCGTGTTTTACGGTTAGGCCCTTGCGGGCTGCTAACTTTAAATAATTACCCATGTACATGGCGACATTACGTTTACTGGTATCGTCCTGGGTAACTTTCTGCGCTCTTGAGTAGTTGAAGTCTTCATTTAAGTCATACCAATGAATGTCTTCCATTAGAAGCTGCCAGATTGGGTGTATATAAGTGGTTGAGTGCTGAAGACGAAAATTATTCAGGGCATAGAGCCAGAGGCCGCGTAAGTGCTTTTTCAGGTCGCGTGGTTCGCGTATACAAACATACTGGCCGGTTTTAAGAAGATTGCCGTTTTCGAATTCTTTGATGATGGTGTGAGAAAAACGGAATTCAATCCGGCGTACTTGATCCCCTTCTTTGTATTCAGATTCGCGCGGATTTTCAACAGAGGGAGTACAGCGCCAAGTGCCTTGCCAGTAGTCTTTTTTACCGGTGGCTTCGATTTCTTCGGTTTTATCGTACACACAGAGCTGTAAGCCACTGGACTGGCCAAACATATAGGTTTGGTTCTGGCCATATACGAAAGCAGCGCCAGCGGCCGAGAAATGCGCGTTAGAGATGCCGGATACCTTCATTTGACGCTTAGAGCGAGTAACCATTTTTTGTTCGAAATCATCAGGTAATTCGAAACCCTTTGCATCAACAGCCAAGTGAACAGCAACACCGGACGCGATCAGGGTATCAGCAAAGTGATTTCCGACCTCGTGGAGCTTGTTTGTCAGACCTTCTAGGCCGTAATAGCCGATAGCCTCTGGTGATACTTCGATTTTTAAGTGAGGGCCGGTTTGGTCAGCTTCTTTGAAAAAACTCTTGAATAGAACAACAAAGCCAAGCTCTAAGTTTTTTAGAACATATTGATACCCGGACTGACTGCCAGCACGAGAAAAACGCCAGTTAATACCGCCAATATTAACAATATCAGTATTTTTACTATCAAAGTGATTAGCGAGAGTCTCTAAAACGTCTTCCTTTGGTGTGCAGTTGTATAACTGCCTGATGGTATCAACACCAATGTGTAAAAAACGAACGTCAGAGAGATCATAAGAAACGGTACATTTTTCATTCTCAAATGTCTGACCTTTACGAACCATCTTTTGATTTTTATATCTCATAGAGAAATTCCATTTTTTGCGGGGTGTAGAGGAGATAAGTCCCCTTTTAAATTAAGTGTTACAAGCACTTAGTGCAGAAGGCTTCGATACCGCCTCGCCGCGCTAATCACTGCGTGTTATCGCGGCTCGTCAGCAGCTCGCCTGTTTGCGCCAGAGGCGCGTTGTTAGTGAAAAGGTGCAAAGCCATACCTAGAAGCAATAAACGTCTTTAAACATGGACTGGTAATGAATGCGAAGGTGACAAGGTGTCATTGGCTGAATATTAAAAGTCATTAATTCACTAGTGGACACGGTAGGCATCCTTTCATCGGGGCCAATCTTGTTGTCTTTCATTGGTGGTTCTAAGTCGTAATAGATAGAACCGGAATAATCAGAAAAGCCAACTATTCTCCAGCCTTCAAACTGGGCAAGGTGTTCGTTTTCAAAATCAGAGTCCACGGGGGAAGACATAGGAGCCGGCCTGTTTTTGATCTCATGCTGCAAACGTTCGTAATCCCTATAAAACCGATCATTCGCATAAAGTGTCATGGCGTAAGAAGACAGAACACCAAAAATAATGCCGCAGAAAATCGCCAATGGTGACTTCAGCTTTTTGAAATAAATCTTTGTGATTCTCATATAAAAATCCAAGTTACGTTTTGCCCGGTAGTGCCGGGTTAAGTGCCAAGGTGTCAGCAATGAGTGAGGGCCATGCGGGTAATCTTCACGAAAAATTTGTTTTGTATCGTAGGCGTTATAAAGATCGGTTCCGCGGTACACCCAGCGGTCAGAAAGCGGGTCAGTAGGTGAAGCACCATAAACAACCCTGGCAACGTGCATTCTTGGTAGTTTGAGGCGCGAACCAGTTATTGCCTTATATAAACCGCCGATCAACGGGACTTGAAAATTATCCATTCGCTTACAGAATGCGACATGCTCCGAAAGCGCCTCACGCGCTTGGTTATCAATTAAACTGATGTCCTGAACAATCAGAATGCAATCCCAGCCTAGTTTCCGTGCATGACGAAACCAATCGTTTACTTCGGCGCGCCCTTTGGCCTGCCAGTTACGGGAGTTAAACCAGCTACCGCATTCATCAAGAACCAAGAGGCCATGTTTTTCCTCATTGTAAGACTCAGTGCCTTTACCAATGACCTCAAGGTCAGACAATGTTGGCTTATCAGGGACACGGATAACATCAATATTGCGAGCCGTGGGACCGAACATAGAAACAAGATCAAGATCAATATTTGTGGCGATCCGACAGCCCTGTTCAATCTTTTGTTTAATCCGGGAAACAGAAACGAGGCTTTTGCCGTTACCTAATTTTCCCGTCACAAAGTAGAAAGCCATAGCAAAAACCCAACGTTAAAAAAGCTTGTACTGGATAACGCGTACATTCCATTCATACGCCCAGCGAGCAATGCGCCCGGTCATAATGACGGAAATACAAGCGGCGGTATTATCGGGAACGACCAAGGAGGCGGCGGTAGATAACCAAGGCGGCGAGACAACAGCCAGACCACTTGCAAGCCCGGTAATCAGAGAGATAAAAGTAATGGTGCTGGCAGAAATTAAAACGATAGCAGCAGCGACAACGGCGAATTTCTTTGTAACGAATTTAGCAAAGTAGCTAAATACAGACGTAAAAATAATACCGATAACACCAGCTAGCCAGCTCATGCCGGTCATAACTACAGGGAACGCCATTACGCTTTAGCCTCTACAGGTCGGATTAAAAGATCGATCAAAGACATAACTGTCCAGATGGCAAGCAACCACGAAAAAACACGTTTCAATTGATTAAAGCGCTCGCAAGGAATAGCCATAGACATGATTGCAAAATCCATAGTCAGAGCAGAACAGGCCGAATGAGAAGGCAATAATTTAGTAACGGTATCAGCTGCAGAATCCATCATGTCCTCACTAAAAGGCGAAGGTTGATCTAATAACTCTTGCTGCGCGTTATAGGCACCTTGAACAGCAGAATCACCGTCGAGCCTATTGGTAACAGCCTGACCAAAATTATCTGCGTCTTCTGCGTTTTCCGTTAAGCCATTAATACCAGATTCAATATCTGATAAATCGCCAGACAATTGCGCAATAGCGTCATTTATATCGCCTAGTAAATTAGAGTCTGATTCTTGATTTGAAATAATATTGTCAAGACGATCATTAACTGGCGACAAATCCAAATCAAGAGAGCCATTATCATTATCAGGATCAGGATCAGGGATATCGGGTTCAGGTTCTACATAGCAAGCGGTACCGGGCGGGCATGTTTCGCAACCGCCAGCCCAAGAATATTTGCCTTCTCCAGCACAATCGACACCGGGAGAACAACGCCCTTCTATGTCGTCATAAGAATGACCAATTGGGCATTGGTTTTCATCATCATTAATACACCGCCCGGAAGCGTCCTCAATGTAGTTATGATGCTGAGGGCATTTTGGTTCCTTTGGTTCTTCTCCTATGCCGAGACACTGGGCAGCACAATTAACGTAATAAAAATTGCCTTCAAAAGATATGGTAGCGGAATAAGAGTACTGACCAATATGACATGTAGTGCGGGCGTATGGGTGTTGTAAATCGGATTTAGTCCAGTTGCGGCGACCAAAAGTATTTTTCTGGAGAGTGTCAAAGGACTGACCACCGGGACAAGATGAAGCAAACGCACTAGGAGAAAATAGAGACACCCCGGAAACCAGAAAGAAAGCCAATATAAAAAGTTTCATAAAACATATCTGACCAGAGGGTGAATAAAAAAGAAGGAACAAAAAGAAGGGAGCGATAGCAGGTTCGCCCCCTTAAAGGTTTTAAAATTAAACCTTGTTGGCGAAACGCTTGACCAATTTAATGATGATGCTAGCTACAAGAGCAGCACCAATGACAGGCCAAACAGCGGTTTCGGCATCGGTCACACCCGTCGAGATATTGCCAATTGCGGCAGAAGCAGCAGCCGGAAGGTCAGCAGAAGCAGCACCAGAAGCAGCAAAACCCAAAGCGATATAACCCGTTCTTTTCATCTTGATAAGTTTGTTTTTCATATGTAATTGCCTAATTTGCGAATGAAGTAAATGAGGAAGCCGGAAGACCACCCAATTACATAAGCACCGAATAACTGACTAAAGTAATAAATAACTTCCTGTTCAGTCATGATGCGTATGCCCTGTTAAATCCCATTACTGCTGCAACAAAAAACGAGAAATAATACAAATATTCAGCAGCCATATCTGGTTGGATCGTTTCCATATAAAAACCTCGTATTAACTGCTGAACATAAAAACACTACCGCGCTACGCTTGGTTGAACCCCCTTCATAACAAAACAAGTTTTGTCACTCAGTGCGTTCTGTACCTGCATTATTATTTAGAAGGCTTTGAAGCAACGGTTTTTTCAGTAACGATAGACAAAACGTGAGTGGTCATCGCTCCAGATTTAATCTTGTTCTTAACCTCGACAGTAAGCTGCATCGGATATGAGCCGCCGTCTGGAAGGGCGTCAATAACCTGCGGTTCGCAACTCATTTTTGCAGATTGAAAACCGTACATTTCATTTGCGTTATCTTCATCATCAGCCATAAAGCCAACAGTAAGAGAAGAATAAACAACACCATCAACAGCTACCTTTTTACCGCCGAGAACAGTCAATACTTGAGTAGAAGTAGACATATTAATCACCTTTTTTTTTGAGTCCCGTTATTAGTTATTACCGCCACACGGGATTAATAGCGATAACAATAAAATTGATCCTAATGGTCTATATTGGCCAACTGGCAGGCAGCAAGCCGTAAGCGCTCGATACCGCGCGAGTTGAGTTCGCTACGAGACTGCAAAGCAAAATTTCTAACTTTGTCGTGAGATTCATCTGAAGTGACAAGGTAAATCAGATAACGGAGCATCAGTTCGGGGAGATCGACATTCTCATTAAGGAATGACGCTTTATATTCTGGGCCGGTAACAGTGCCATCAACCGGAAGCAATTCAGATTGAAAAGAAAGACAAAATTTAGGACATGATGAATTAGCACTATTGGCCATTTCGTAAACTCCCAGCCCATTTATCGACATGACCCCCGCTATGGGGGTTATGTGATAGGCTTTCTGGTTGAATTTAGAGAAAACCGTACCTGTTGCAGCAGGTACAAATGAATAATAGGAGGCATGCACATTATGCGCAAGTAAATTCGCATTATGTAGCCATTGTTTTTATCAATATGAATCCGATTGTAGATAGATTTTTACTAATTATTAAATACGAAGACATTAGAATGCCATGGCTAGAAAAACAGACAGGTATAGAGGCAAAACGTTGGCATTCGATAAAACAAAGAAAAGTCATGAGGACGTCAGAATTGGAAGCGATACAAACGCTATATCCTGACTATGCAGTATGGCTTAGTACGGGGATTGAGATACCAGAAGCAGGACACATCAGCCCTATGACCAAGAGAGCAAAACGAGCTTCCGGATAATAGGGCTGGTTTGTTGGTTGCGAGAAGAGTGGCAGAAAGATGGAAGCTCTAGAGACCACTCAGACTGAAGGTACACAAAGCAAAAATTGGTAAGACACCAATCAAAACCGAGTGACACCATAAAAATAAATATAACGAAGAACTGAAAGCAGAAAAGGAAACTAATAGTTCAAAAATAAACAATTGATTAGTAAACGAATTAATGGTTTAGAAAAACAGGTTTCATAATGCTGGGGTCGGCAGTTCAAGTCTGCCCATAGCTACCACTTATTCCGAAGGCTAGCAGGTTAGTACTTGCTAGCTTTTTTTGTTTTTGGATTAGGTTTTTCTGAAACAGTCTTAGATACCCTAAAAGCGCAGGTCCAACGAAGCGCTAAGCTCTCCAGAACATCGTACACATTCCCCTTCTTTGCCAAACCGACATGAGCCAATTGCTGAAGGTCGGAAGCTAATCAGGCGTTAGAGGTATTGCATGGTTACTCTCAGGTCAGAACGTCAAGCGATCGACTGCGGTGTGAGTGTGTTCTCCGCCCCGCAGCCGCAAGCACATACAATAACCCTCAGCGGAATCATTGGTACATAAAGTCTTCCAGACCCTGACCTGTTGCCGCTTTAATGTGCTTAAACAAATACCAGATCGCAGCACCCAGCAGTACCATACTGGGCAGTACAATCACCGGATAGCTCAGCGCCGTCATGGTACCGAGCTGCTCGTTGTATTCCGGCGTTCCGGCCGGACTGGTCACAATGTAGCGAGCTAAGCCGTAGTTCAGTGCCGAAGACAAGAAGAACGAAGCGGCGACAATTTTATTGGCCACGTTTAAGCTGCGGTCGAACATCGCCTGCTGGCCGCGCTCTGCCACCAGCTGCTTCAGACGCGCCACATCGAGAATTTCTTCATTAAGAATAATCAGTCGAATCAGCGAGTATTTGGTGTTTAACGTCAGTAGTACGCCGATACCAATCAGGCCGGGAATCAGGGCTTCTTTAATAGCGATGTATTCCGGCGGTAATTTCAGCAGACTGATTCCACCGGTCAGCAACACGCTGACTACACCCAGAATAGAGAACACGTTTACCTTGCCCGAACCGCGCAAATCCCAAATGCCAAACGCCAGAGGGAAAATCAGCGCACAGATCACTCCCAGGGTTGGCCCAAGCATGTCATCACCACTGGCCTTGGTCAGAATCAGGGTGGGAATAACGATATTAAACGCCAGGTTGGTGAGGAAATTGTGATTCGGCTTACTGTGTTTCTCAGCCGCTTTACCTTGTTCGGTCATAAAACTATCCGCGTGACTTCTATGTGCTGGTTGATCTCGGGGCCAGTATAGCGGTGCTTAGCCCGAGACAGAACCACCGGTTAGCCTATAACTGTCAGACGCATTGCCATTCACTGACGATCCTTATTGTCGATTTAAGCACTCTCATCAAAAAAGCCATTGCGATGCAGGTCGCAATGGCTTTCTGGCGAGTTCTATTGAACAAAAGACAATCAGCTCACAATGTGATCAAACGGTTCGACGATTACACGCTCACCAACCTCCACACTGCCCCGCTGCTGCTCAAGAATGATGTAACAATTTGCCAGGTTCATAGACGTCAGCATACCCGACCCCTGGCTTCCGGTGGTAACCACCGTCACATTGCCTTGTTGGTCTGTGCTGTAGATACCCCGCTGAAAATCCGTACGCCCCGGCGATTTGTTAATCGCACAACCGGCTGTGGCAGCAAGACGCAATGGAGCATGACTTTTCTGACCGCTGATTTTATTCAGCATGGGTACCGCCAGCTGATGCAGCGTTACTAGTGCGGATACCGGGTTTCCCGGTAGTCCGATAAATACGCTGTCGGGTAAAAAGCCAAAGGCAAAAGGTTTGCCCGGTTTAATCGCCAACTTCCAGAAGGCAATTTCACCCAGCTCGTCCAGTACGTCTTTTACATAGTCGGCCTCGCCCACCGACACACCGCCGGACGTAATTACCACGTCAGCAACTTCATTCGCCTGTCGAAATGCAGATCGCAACGTTTCCAGGTCATCGGGCAAAATACCGAAGTTAGTGATCTCGGCGTTCAGCTTGTGTAAAACAGCAGAAATGGTGTAACCGTTACTCTCATAAAATTGACCCGCTGCCAGTGTCTCACCCGGTTTTTTCAACTCATCACCGGTTGACAACACAGCAACCCGTATGCGGCGAACCACCCGCACTTTTGCCAGGCCAAGACTGGACAGTAATCCAATATCGGCTGCACGCAGCCTACGTCCCGGCTCGAATACCGTCTGACCAACAGCAATGTCCTCACCCGCATGGCGCACATGACTGCCACTGCGAACCTCGCGTTGCAGGGTCACCAAGGCATTGTTGGTCTCATTAACCGTTACCTGTTCCTGCATAATAACGGCGTCCGCGCCTGTAGGAATTTCGGCACCGGTCATAATACGGACACACTCGCCCGCGCCCATTTGTCCGCTGAACGGGTGCCCTGCGAAGGATTTTCCAACCCGAGTAAGCGTTGCGCCCCTTGCGCCGTCGCAGCCACGAATGGCATACCCGTCCATGGCAGAATTATCAGCTGGCGGAATGTTCAGGGTACTGCTCACCGGTTCAGCAATCACTCTGCCCAGTGCCTCATCAATACCGATCAGTTCGGTCTCGGTGATCGGTTTAAGTCCAGCCAACAACTCTTCAAGAGCCTGATCCAATGGTGTCAGGCCGGGAGCGCTAAAGCAGTCATTCATACCCGTACTCATTTCATGCGTTGCTAAGTTAAGTACTCTGTTTCTTCAGGTACTGCGGTTGCTGATCATCTGATTGTTGTTTTGCGCTCACACCAGACCTTAAGCGTAAGTACACAGATTTATTTTTTCAGCAGATGTCGCCATGTACTCTAACTGTTCCGTCACGGATATTCAGCTACCGATGATTCAGATTTGAGGCAGCTGTTTTGCTGAGGCTAACGCTAGTCTTGCCCGAGTCAGAAACACCATGCGATAAACCGACTGATTTTTTGGCCCTGGGCCATCTTAACCACTTCGGTTTTTTTCACCCCTTGAGCTTTCAGATATTCGAGCACCAGAGGCACATTTTCTTGCTTAGAAACCAACGACGTAAACCAAGTGACCTGCTGCTCGTATTGCTGACTCTCACGCGCCATACGTTTCAGAAAAGCCAGCTCGCCACCCTCGCACCATAGCTCATTATTCTGACCACCAAAGTTGCGCTGTTTTTCAGCATTTACCTTCGCTTTGCCCCATGGGTCTGTACTAACTGAAGCGGTTTGCTCAGTGGCCTGAGGTAGCTGGCGTTTTTGCTGATGGCGCGACAGATTACGCTGCTTACGCAGGTTTTCGGCCTCGGCCTCTTCTTTCGAGGCATAAAATGGCGGGTTACATACCGATAGCGCAAAGCGCTCACCCGGTCGGATCAGATTACGGAAGACGGATCGTTCATCGGCTTGCTGACGCACTTCGATCTTATGTGCCAGCGATGGGTTGGCAGTCAGAATCTTCTGGGCTGAACGGATGGCCGTTTCATCTGTATCGCTGGCCAGCATATCCCATTGATACTGACTGGCACCCAGCAAAGAGTAAATAAGATTGGCACCGGTGCCGATATCCAAAACCCGCACCGGTTGCTGATTCAGCTGATATTTATTCAACAAGTCAGCCGCGTAATGAATGTAATCGGCACGCCCGGGAATCGGCGGACATAAATACCCGGCCGGGATATCCCAGCCTTCGATACCGTAGTGGTGCTTCAACAATGCCTGGTTCAGGCAAATCACTGCCTGGCTATCGGCAAAATCGATGGTTTGCTCACCACGCGGGTTGCTCGTCAGATACTGTTCCAATTGTGGCAGCGTCTGTATCAGAGCATCCATATCGTAACGACCCTGATGTGGGTTACGTGGATGCATGGTCAACGGCTTACGCGGTTTGCTACCCGTGTAAGAAGCAGACTTATTACCCGAACGGCGTTCTGCTCCTCCCGGTTTTGCAGCGCGGACTTTTATGCTGGGTTTCTTTGGCCCGGCATCACCGCTTCGGGATAAGCGTTTGTTCGCCAACGGCCGCGAGTTATCTGAGTGACTCATCGTTTACATTTCCGCACTGAATTCTGGCGCGAACTTTACCACATTTACTGCACAGGATCGCCGCAACACGGAAACGTACAATGGCTCAATTACTAAGCAGTTTTAGCCGGATGATGACCTTCACCGCTATTTACTTTCAGCAATTTTTATGGCGCTGACCAACTGGTCAGGTCAATTGGTGATACTGATTACAAAAAAGCATCAATTGAAGGTGTTTTTCATACCGATTTACCTAGGAAGGATACATTGGCTGGGGTAAAATTCGCGCCGCTTTTTACTTGCGAATATTCAGGAGTTCATCATGGAACTTATCGCCGACCAGGGGTCGTTGTTTATTATCCTGGCCTGCATCTTTGGTGCATTTATGGCTTGGGGCATTGGCGCTAATGATGTAGCCAATGCAATGGGAACCTCGGTAGGTTCTAAAGCCATCACGATTAAACAAGCAGTACTGATCGCGATTATTTTCGAGTTCGCCGGTGCCTTTTTTGCCGGTGGTGAAGTAACGGCGACTATTCGTAAGGGGATTATCGACCCGTCTTATATTGCCGGAACGCCTGACTTGTTGGTGTTTGGTATGTTGTCTGCGTTGTTGGCTGCAGGTACCTGGCTGCTGATCGCGTCTTATCGTGGTTGGCCAGTATCGACAACTCATTCCATTGTGGGTGCTATTGTGGGTTTCGCCGCCGTGGGAATTTCCATGGAAGCCGTTAACTGGGGAAAAGTGGGCAGTATTGCAGCCAGCTGGATTGTCTCCCCGGCAGTTGCAGGCAGTATTGCGTTTATTCTTTACAAAACGGTTCAGCATTGGATTCACGACAGTCATGATCCATTTGCGCAGTCTAAGCGCCTGGTACCGTTTTATATTTTGTTGGTGGGCTTCGTTATTTCGATGGTTACGCTGACCAAAGGCCTGAAACACTTAGGCCTGAATATCTCTTACCAGGACGCCTTATGGATGGCGGCGATATCCGGTGGCGTCATCATGGCCATTGGAACATTCTTTGTAAGCCGCATTCACGCGGACCCGGAACTGTCTGAAAAAGCTCACTTCGCCAACGTTGAAAAAGTATTTTCGGTGTTGATGATCTTTACCGCCTGTGCAATGGCATTTGCACACGGTTCAAATGACGTGGCCAATGCTATTGGTCCGGTTGCAGCCGTAGTCAGTGTAATTGAAAACGGCGGCGAGATTGCCGCAAAATCTGCGTTGCCAATCTGGATCTTGCTAGTAGGTGCGCTGGGGATTGTCGCTGGCTTGATTACTTTCGGCCACCGCGTAATTGCAACCGTTGGCAGTGGAATTACTGAGTTAACTCCAAGCCGTGGTTTTGCCGCCACATTGGCTGCCGCAACCACAGTGGTGGTTGCATCGGGCACCGGCCTGCCGATCTCCACCACTCACGTTTTGGTTGGTGCTATTCTGGGCGTTGGTCTGGCTATGGGTGCAGGCTCGCTGAACATCCGCAAAGTCGGATCTATTTTTGTTTCCTGGATTGTTACTCTGCCTGCCGGTGCCGCATTAGCAGTCACCTTTTTCTATATCTTCAGAGCTATTTGGGGCTGATCTGCCCTCATACAACAGCCACTAAAAAGCCCGGTTGCTAGCCGGGCTTTCTTATCTTGGGCTTGGCAATATTGAGCGAGTCACCCGACGAATTGCGGTCCTAATCCCATCCCCCACATCACAACCGTGATCGCCATACAGCCGACCAGTGCGCACAATCCGACGGTCAACATAGCGCTGGCAAAAATAAAGCCACGCTCTTCCGGAATATCCATAAAAATTGGAATACCGCTGTACAGCAGATAAACGGTGTAACTGACCGCACCGAGTACCACAAATACATCCAGCCACAGAATAGGAACCAGACCGATAAAGCCGGATAAAAACAGTGGAATCGAGGTATACACGGTAAAAATCAGGCAGCGCTCGAAACTGGCGGTGACACCGAATGTCCGCTCCATCCAGAACATACAGTAGGACACAAAGGCCAGACCAAACAACAAGGCAAAGTAAAAGCCGACCGCAATCGGTATCGCACTTTCGACACTGAGTTTGACCACATCTCCACCGGCGATACTCCAGCCCATCTGCGTCGTACCGATAAACAGCGACACCGGAGGTATTAATGCCAACACCAGGGCATAACGAGCAAAAACCTGAACAAGACTGGGTGCGCCTTCCTTGCGGATCGCGTCCCACTCTTCCCTTGGATGATAGAGCAGTCCGAACATATGGTGGGCAAACATGGCAGGTAACCTCTGCAGTGGCTTCAACTTAAAGCTATACAGTCGCCTGCCTTTGTACAAGTATGTGAAAAAACCTGATCTAAAAAACCACCGCTTCAGCTCTTAATTCTATAAAAATAACGGGAACTTTTTCTAAGCGACGGTTTTAAGCGTTAAATGTTCTTAAAACTTAATAGCAGGTAACGCAGCGTTAAGATTACGTCTGAGTTGCTGAGACAGTGCCTCCGTTGATTCCTGACGTAATGCCGCCAGAAGGTAGCCATAAAGCGGAATCATTTCCGGTGTATTGGTTTTTCCAGCCAGAAATGCCGGTGACATATCCGGCGCATCGGTTTCAAGCAGCCAGGCTGAAGACGGCAGTTGCTGTAATGTTCTGCGCAGCTTTCTGGCCCTTGGAAAGGTCATCGCACCACCAATCCCCAATTTAAAACCCGCATCGAGCCAACGTTTACCTTGTTGTACACTGCCGGAAAAAGCATGCACAACCCCCCCATGGCTGAAGCCTTGCTGCCTCAGATAACCAGATACTTCATCATGCGCGCCGCGAACATGGAGAATAATGGGTAATTCTAAAGCCTTGGCAATGGCAACCTGATCTGCAAAGAATCGCCACTGGGATTTACGTTCTGCTTCCGGATCTTCACATTGCTGTTGCAGTCGTTTATCTATACCAATTTCACCCACTGCCACTGCATTGGATTGTCGCAATTCAGACTCCAGACCATTCAGGTCACGACTGTCTGCCTGACCGATAAAATACGGATGAATCCCCTGAGCAAAATACCAACCGGAGCGACAGAAGCCCGCCAACCTTTTACTTTGAGCCAGCGTGATTCCCGGAATTAACATACCCAGCACCCCCGCTTGTTGCGCGCGCTGCCACAGCTCGATGCGTTCTTCGTCAAACTGTCGGAAATCGAAATGGCAATGACTGTCAAACCAGGATATTGAAGTTTTCTCCATTCCTTCAGCTGAATCTGGCATAAATTTCACTCGGCATACTGGCGAACCAAAGGTAGTCTGCTAATTGGTTAAAAGTTGTGTATTTTTCAGGAACAAGCTTGCCATGGAACTGGATGCAAAAGAACTGCGGGAAACGGTGATTCGTCCAACCCTAAAATATCTGGGCAAAGATTCAGATGCTACAGAGAATATCTTGCTGGCATTGGCACAAATCGGCCAACAAAGCGTTAGTCACCAGGAAAAAAGTTACGGCATCTTCCAGATCGACGCCGCACTCCACCAGAAAGTCTGGAATAAGTACCTTGCGTTTGATCCTGATTTAGCCAGCCGCATCCGTGGTCTGGCTTCACAGCGCGAGTTTCTTAATAACCCGCACATCGAACTGACCACCAACCTGGCTTATGCCTGTGCTATCGCCTGGGCCATTCACCTCGCTTTTCCACAGGTAAAACAGCACAGTCATGCGGGTAGCACCACCAGCTGAGCTAGTCGTAGCTGATATTACAACCACCCAGACCACAGTAACCATTAGGATTTTTGGCTAAATACTGCTGATGGTAAGTTTCCGCCAGGAAGTACGGAATATCTTGCAGGACCTCGGTGGTGATTTGATCCGTTTTACCTGCCGCTATCAACTGTTGCTGATAATGCAGCAACGAACGTCGGGCTAACTCAATGTCGCCATCATACTGCAAATAAATTCCCGAACGATATTGTGTGCCAACGTCATTACCCTGGCGCATTCCCTGTGTTGGGTCGTGGCTTTCCCAAAATATTTTCAACAGCACTTCCAGACTGGTGCGCTGTGGATCGTACCAGATTCGCACCAATTCATTGTGACCCGTATCACCGCTACAGACTTCCTGATAAGTGGGATTCGGTGTGTGCCCTGCACCGTAGCCAACGGAGGTGACAACAACACCATCCGCTTGCCAGAAGCGACGTTCTGCTCCCCAGAAACACCCCATACCAACGATTAACTCCCGAAGATTGTCGGGGCAATCGCCAACAAAATGCTCACCATTTACAAAATGAACGGGATCAACTTCCAGCGGTTCTGGCCGCCCCGGCAGCGCTTCTGCCGCGGAAGGGATGGACATTAATTTCGGACGCCACATAATGCAGACCTCTCTGAATATCGGAAACTGTTGTATATGACCGCAAAAACGGCTCAATATTCGCTGAATTTTCATGGTTGTGGTAGCGGTGGCCAGTTGGCCGTCGGTAGCTCCGCGGCAACGCTGGAACTTAATGGCCAGCCGCAGTTATTAATCGACTGTGGCCCGGGCACACTGCACAGTTTTCAGCAACGCTATCAGCAGTTGCCCGACGCCATCTTTATCAGCCATTGTCATCTCGATCATATCGCTGATTTGGAAATATTAACGGTTCGGGCGAAGCTGAGCCAGACTCAGCCCATTAAACTGTTTGTACCACTGAGCATTATCGGCACATTGCATCAGCGATTAGCCACGTATCCGGAATTGGGCAGTATGGCTGAAGGACAGCACAATTTCTGGCAATCGTTTCAGCTGATTCCTGTAACCGACGAGTTTTACTGGCGTGACTGTCATTTTCGTTTATACCCAACACGACATCATGCACCGAACTCCAGCTTTGCGTTGCACCTGCCCGGACGCTTTTTTTACAGTGGCGATACCCGGCCGGTTCCGGAAATTCTTCACCATAAAATCAGCGGGCAGGAGCGAATTTTTCATGATTGCGGCGTCGAACCTAACCCCTCTCACACTGGCTTGGCCGATCTCACAGAATATCAGCCCGAAATTCGCCAACGGCTGGTGCTGTATCACTACGCCGATCAAACCGCGGCCGAAGCGTTGAAGGCATCGGGCTATGAAGTCGCTGAACCCGATTGCGCGGTTTTGTTGTAACGCATGCCTGACAATGATAATCCTATGACATCTTCACAAGATTCGCTGAATATCCAGATTCAAAAGATGCTGACCGATGCCAGCGTCAGTGTTCAGGTATTACCTCAATGTCCGCAAATAAAACTTTGGCTGGTTGAACCTGAAACCATGCGCCGACCTTTTTCTCAAGATGAAATATTATCGATTCAGAATTATCCGGCTTATTGGGCATTTTGCTGGGCCAGCGGCCAGATATTGGCACGGGAAATTCTGGCGAATCCTCATTGGGTAAAAGGTAAAAAGGTGATGGACTTTGGCGCTGGTTCCGGCGTGGTTGCCATCGCCTGCGTAATGGCTGGCGCGAAGGAAGTGATAGCCTGCGACATTGATCCGGATGCATTATTATCCTGCCAGGCCAACGGCAAACTCAACAATACGGAATATCGTCTGCACGGCGATTTATTTGCATTTGATGAGCCGCTGGATTTATTAATTGCGGCCGACGTTTTATACGATAAAGCGAATCTGCCATTGCTTGACATCTTCCGCCAGAAAGCCGATGGAGTGTTGGTGGCCGACTCACGGGTAAAGAACTTTGACTTTCCTCCGTATCAGAAAATCGGGCGCGAAGAGTCTTTTACCGTTCCGGATCTGGATGAGCTGGATGAATTTCGTTGGGTGAATTTGTATAAAGCCTGAGATACATCTGACCATTAAAGAGCCAATAAAAAACCCGCTAGCGCGGGTTTTTTATTGGCTGAGTAACGTCGGTTACTTACACCAGAGGGACATTGTTCAGTGTCAGATCTGAATGAGACGCTTCCATTTTCTTACCCACCGATGCGGTGTAAGTTGTTGAACTCACTGAGTCAACATAACGCCACTCGCTGCTGGCTTTTTCCGGAGTAATTTCGACCATCATATAACCGCGGTTAGCGGCATTGAGATATTTCAAATCGTCAACCAGCGTCGTTACTGCTTGTTCAAACCCAGCTTGTAAGGCCGTGTTCTCGCCAAAACCCACATAGGTTTCAAAGCCCGGAGACGTTACAGATGAGGTGGCAAACTCAACACCGACCGGGCCATTTTCACGTAAGACATTAGCGTTGTCGTCAGCTTCATACAGCTCACTCGCCCAGGCATTGTGTGTATCACCAGCCAACACGACCAGTTTCTTATTGAACAGTCGGGCACGACGCAGAATTTCTTCACGTGCTGGGAAATACCCATCCCAGGCATCCAGGTTATAGGGTGCTGTGGCTTCAACACGGCCTCTTTCTTCAGCAGTAACCGTTGGGTCACCTGCCAGAATACGGCCTTTAATGGTAGCCAGTTCGGTTAGCATGGCTGCGGTAGCAGCTTGTGCGCTACTGGCATCCCCCCCTGCACCAATCGTTTGTTGAATCGTTGCCAGATTCAACAACAGTTCCTGAGGAACAAAAATACGTCCCATCAGAACCTGCTGTCCCAGAACCTGCCATTTTGCTGTCGAATTAAATATGGCCGCAACCACCGATTGTTGCTGCTCAGCACCCAGCAAAGTGCGGTTCTGATCAGCCAAAGCCGCTTGGAAAGCAGCAGCATCGATGCCAGTCTGAGTTAGGTAGTCGCTATAATCCAACGGCTTATCACGAGCAATGATACGGGTATCCATCATATGCAGGCTTAACAGATCACCAAAGTCAAAGCTGCGGTAAATTTTGCCACGATCGTCACCCGTGCGAATGGGTAGCCATTCGTGATACGCCTGTAATGCCGCTTCGCGACGTGCTGCGAAATCACCTTCACCTTCGTTGTGATTTTCCGCGCCATCCTTATAAGCATCGTTGGCTAACTCATGGTCATCCCAAACACAGATAAACGGTTTGGCTGCATGAACTGTCTGCAAGTCGGAATCACGGCGATACTGGTTATAGCGAGCACGGTACTGATCCAGTGTCACAATTTCCTGAGCGGGGTCTAACTGACGGTTTTCTGCCGGGGTTTCTGGGTAAACACCAGACTCGTACTCATAAATATAATCACCGAGGTGCAGTACAACCTGAGCATCGGAGTTAGCAATTTCTTTGTATACGTTGAATGTTCCGTAAGGAAAATTAGCGCAAGAACAAACCGCCATACTTACTTTAGAGACATCACCAACAGGGAGTGTTTTGGTTTGGCCAACTGGCGAAGTTACGCCGTTTGGCCCCGTGAACTGGTAATAGTACGCTGTATTATCATTTAAGCCGGTTACATCAACCTTAATCGTCAGGTCTTTTGCACGGCTGGTGTTGTATGAACCTTGAGATACAACATTTTGCATGCCTGCATCTGTAGCAACGACCCATTTCACCGGCACAGTGGATGATCCGACTGAAACATCTGGCGTAATACGCGACCAGATAATTACGCGATCAGCAAGGGGATCGCCAGATGCAACACCGTGACCAAAGCTGAATACAACTTGAGACAGGGTATTGTCTTTGTTGTCTTTATCATCATCACTAATGCAGCCGGTTAACGCTGCTGGAACAGATGCTGCACCCGCGCCTGCTGCCACCGACTTCACAAAGCTGCGGCGACTCATTTGATTTTTTGTGGTCATTAAAGAAACCTTTAGGATTTATTTTGTAATTATTGATTTTCTATCGAGCATTGTTCAGCGCAAACTGCGCCGAGAACTAGGTATAAAAGCCTAGCTATGAAAGTAACTTTTTCAGACATTTGCATTACAGACAACAACATTTCTTGTAACTTTTTGTTAAAATCTAAAATTCAGTCATATCTCGCCAAGTATTCCAGTGCAGCTATTCACTGTTCGTGGTTATCCGCTGGCCTCAATCAGCCTTTTTCCGTAAACTGGCGGCCTTTTCAAATTTCAATTTGGTTGCCCTGCGGATGCTCGATAAAAACGCCCTTACCCAGCTTAAAAGCCTGAAAAAAGAGATACACGACAGCACTCCCCGACACGAAGGTCGGGTGCGGGCAACGGCCGGTCGTTTTGGTTTCGTTAATACGGAAGACAAACAGCAGTTCTTTCTGTCACCGGATGAGATGGAAAAAATACTTCCGGGCGATAATGTTGCTTTTCGGGTTGAGTCTGCAGGCGAAGGTAAACAACAGGCAATCGTTGAAAAAGTAGTAAGCAGTGATGTTAAAGAATTCTTTGGTACGTATGTGATTCGCGGCAAGGCCACTTTATCGAACCCGACGACGACCTGCTCAATCGCTGGATTTTTGTACCGCCCGCCAAACGTATGAACGCTCAGGAAGGTGACCTGGTACGCGCCCACATCAGCCAGCATCCCTACCCGAATGGTCGTGCACAAGCGCACGTTGATGAAATCATCGGCAAGCCAGAAGAAGCGCATATTGAACATGACTTTATTCTGTCCAAGTATGCTATCCAATCCGGCTTTTCTGAAGAAGTGAACCAACAAGTCGCCAGCCTGGTTGAGCAAGGCCTGGATGGCGAACTCGCCGGCCGTACCGATCTGACGCACTTACCGTTTGTAACCATCGATTCAGCCGGTACCCGGGATATCGATGACGCTTTATACGCTGAAGCTCACAGCCAAGGCTGGTCGTTATGGATTGCCATTGCCGACCCGGCAGCACTGATTACCGCTGGCAGCCCATTGGATAAAACCGCTTCATTAAGCGCCACTTCGTCGTACTTCCCTGACCGTGTTTTGCCAATGCTACCGGCGGAGCTCTCCGAACAACTTTGTTCGCTACAGGAAAACGAATTACGCCTGGCCATGGTGGTTGAATTAAAAGTCGCGGAAGACGGCACCATCGAAAGCACTAGCATTCATAACGCTAAAATCCGCAGCCAGGCCAAACTGAGTTACATTCAGGTTGCGCAGCTGATCAATGGGGAAGATAACGAGATTCCCGCGGAATTAAACGGCCACATTATTCATCTCCACAATTGCTCACAGGCGCTGTCATCTTTCCGTGAGCAAAACTGCCTGATCATGGAAGAACGTCCGGATTTTAAAATCATTACCGACGAGCAGGGCAAGGCCAAAGAAATTGTGAAGCTGGAGCGCAATCAGGCCCATCGTTTGGTTGAAGAATGCATGCTGGCCTGTAACCGGTCTATAGCCAACTGGCTGGCAGAAAAAGAAAGCGGTTTTTTTATCAACCACAATGGTGTCCGTACCGAGCGTATCGGCGAAGTGGTTGCGCTGATTCGTGAACAGCTGGACCTGGAACGCAAGCCCAAAATCCAAACCCTGACTGAATTTGTTGAATGGGTACAGAAGGCAGAGCAAACCGACTCCCCATTCCCGCTGAGAACCATCATCAGTCGCCAACTGGAACGCAGCAATCTGAGTCTTGAAGCCGGTGCGCATTTCGGTCTGGGTTTTGAACATTACACAACGTTCAGTTCTCCTCTACGCAAATACAACGATCTGCTGCTGCATCGGCTGATCAAAGAGCTACTGAATGGTGAAGCTGCGCAGTTGCCGACTGAAGAACAGTTAGCAGACATCCAGCAACGCCAAGCCACCAGCCGCAGCGCCGCCTGGCAAACTGAAAGCTGGTTGAAATTGAACTGGTTGGCACAACAGGGAAAAGACGCCCAATACGATGCCAGCATCGTGCATATGAATTCTCAGAATTTTACTGTTCGTCTTGAGGACAATGGCATTGAGGGCACGATTGATCGTCGCAAAGCCAAAGACTGGACATTCGATACCAAAACACTCAGTCACTATAAAGGTGACGAACGTTTTATTCTGAATCAGAGGGTATGCGTCAGCGTTGCAGACATTAAAACGGCTAGCCGTACGGTTCGGTTTACGCTGGTTTGATAACGCCTGGGGCTCTGCCTGCAAATTAGCATTAAAAAAAGGCTGCCTTCGAGAGAAGGCAGCCTTTTTTGTCATTATACTGTTTCCGATCAATCAGAAACCTACAGAGAAGTTAGCACCGAAATACGCACCTTTAATTTCCACGTCGGTATCGATATCAGCCAGGTCTTCATCGGTTTCCAGTGTGATAGAACGGTAACCCGCCTCTAAGCCCAGATCAACAATCGGAATCGGCAGGTCGTAACCAATACCCGCAGACATGTCCTGAAGCTTGTTGTCGCCGTAACCAATGTAATTCACATCCGCATGGCCATAAATACCGAAAGGCGTGCCGATTTGTACTTCACCGTACAGCAGTGGCATTACAAAATCTAAATCTACACCTTCACGTAAACCGGTTTCCTCACCACGAACTTCTGCAGAACCGTCGAACTGACGTGCCGTCAAACCAAAATTGATGTCGATGAATGGCAGCGGCAGAGGTAAACCCCACACAAGGGTTAAATCTTTATGACTCAAATCCAGTGTGCTTTTCGCCTTCTCATTAAAGTCCTGATCAAGGAAGTTAACGTTAAGATTACCGTCACCGGAAATATCCAGGTTGGTTTGTTTCAGGCGGATATTTGGAATAAATGGCAGCGGATGTTCAAAATAAACCGCCAGTTGCTGACCGTTTTCTGAATCCAGGTTCAGGCCATCTTCTTCAACCGATACACCTTTATCCAGCTGACCCGTAGGCTCAGCGTTCCAGATACTGGCTTTCGCACCAACAGTAAAAAGTAAGTCGGCTTGTGCTGCCATTGGAGTCATTGCCGCCAGAATTGCCGCAATCGCAGTCTTCTTCATGATGTATTCCTGTATTTTTTTAAGTCCAATCGACCGGATAGGTGTGCCGCAGCGTATGATACTGTCAGCAAATCTGTAACTCATTGTTCCGTTAGTTTGCCTGCAAAATCCCAGATTGCAAATAATTTGGCCGTAAAGCACGAGCGGATCACATTATTAAAGTGGCAGCGGGAAAAGATAAAAAAACCCGCCTGAAATTCTTCAGACGGGTTTTATCAGGTTCATATTATGAACAGCAGTTTAATCAGAACTCGACACCAATTCGGCGACCAACTTCTTCGTAAGATTCAACAACGTTACCCAATCCCTGACGGAAACGATCTTTGTCGAGTTTCTCGCGGGTTTCTGCATCCCATAAACGGCAACCGTCAGGAGAGAATTCATCGCCAAGAACCACTTCACCATTAAACAAACCGAATTCCAGTTTGTAGTCGACTAATAACATACCACCGTCAGCGAACAACTGTTTCAATACATCGTTAACTTTAAACGTCAGTTCCTTCATTTTGGCGATGTGTTCTTCCTGTGCCCAACCAAATGACCGTGCGTGGTATTCGTTCACCATCGGATCACCTAACTCATCATTTTTCAGGAACAATTCGAACGTTGGTGGCACCAGGTCAATGCCTTCTTCAACGCCCAAACGGCGAACCAGACTGCCAGCAGCAACGTTACGAACCACACACTCCAATGGAATCATGTCCAGACGCTTAACCAGAGAATCGGTGTCGGACAGCAGCTTATCGAAGTGAGTCGGAATACCGGCTTCCGCTAACTTGGTCATAACATGAGCATTGAACTTGTTGTTCACCAGACCTTTACGATCCAGCTGCTCCATTTTTTTACCATCAAAGGCCGAGGTATCATTACGGAATTCAAGCACCATCAGATCATTGTCGTCTGTGGTATAAACGGATTTAGCTTTACCGGAATAAAGCAGTTCACGTTTTTCCATAGGAGTTTCTCCGGAAAATAGTTTAAAGATTTTCGCACCGGAAATGCCGGTGCGTTTAAAATTGCTATACCAACTGATACCAGTCTGACACCACATCCTGCTCCAGCAAATCGACATCCGCAGGGTGACAATTCAGCAGCGGAGCCAGTAGCTCACGAACCAGATTACGGTCGTTATTTTTCTCACTGATGTGCCCTGCACTAACGCGTTTCAGACCACTCCACTGAACCCGTGCTACCAATTCAGCGCATTGCTGATTACTCAGATGACCGTAATTACCAGCAACCCGCACCCGCAGACTTGGAGGATACGGTCCGACCTGCAACAAATGAGGGTCATGGTTCGCTTCAATTTGCAATGCATGGCAACCGGAATAATGCTCAACGATGTGCGGGGTAAGCGAACCCAGGTCTGACAAAATTCCCAGCTTCATACCTTGCGGACTGTTCATCACATATTGCAGCGGTTCCTGTGCATCATGCGGCACACACACTGGTGTAACTTCAAGACCGATCAGTTCCAGTGGCTGCTCTGAGCGTATGCAGCGCCACAGACCATGCTGCAACCAGTCCATCTTTCTTGCCGTACCGAAAGAGGCATAAAAAGGGATGTTCAGACTATCGCACAGTGTCTGTACACCTTTTGCGTGGTCACTGTGCTCATGTGTAACCAGCACGGCCCTCAGCTGTGCTGGCTCAAGTTCCAGCTGAGCCATTCTTTGCAGAGTACTTTTTCGGCTGAAACCACAATCGATCAGCAGGCATTCGCCCTGATGCTCAATTACAGTGGCGTTGCCACGACTACCACTGCCTAAAGATGCGTATCTCACCGGGTCAGCTGAGTCTCAATCTCGGCCAACACACGAGATGTTTGTTCGGCTTCTGCCAGATTATCCGCATCGGTCAGCAGCGATAAATAAACCCCCTGACGCGAGCGATTCATCTTCAGCAGATACGTCGCCGTGGTAACCAATTCTTCACCCCACAACTTATCCCACCAGCTGCGTTCATCGACCACTTTCGTTTTACTCAGCTCAAGATAATACGTTCCGGTACTGCGGTTTAGGTCGGTTAATTTCAGATCAGAAGCCGCGATCGCTTCAGTAACCGCCGCCCAGGAAGCGGCAAAACCCAGATCCAGACGTAAAATCTCAGTACCTGCACCGTCTCTGTCGAGGCGCGGGTTCAATGCTTCGGAGCGATACTGAGCCAAACTGGTCACCACCGCCTCATCGTTCGTCTCGGCGATAAATACCAGCGGTCTTGGTGTCTCAAAACTATCAGGCTGTTTCGGTTCGACTGGCAGCTCAGGAATAACATTGGCATCTCTGAACGTCAGCTCCGGTGAATCATCAGCGAGTTTAATAACCGGTAGCTCGCCGGAAGTCAGGTAGTTTTCGGCACGATCATTAAAGGTATCACCGAACAAGCTGCAACCACTGGCCACAAACACAGTCATTACAATCGCAGTCAGTTTCAGAAATGCAAATTTCATCATTTAAATCAGATCCAGACCAGACAACGCCATTTCAAGCTTCGCACGGTAGCGGTTTTCCAGTTCCACCAGCGGTAAACGAATCCCTTTGCCCATATGACCCATCTTATGCATTGCCCACTTCACCGGAATCGGATTCGCTTCAGAAAACATCGCCTGATGCACCGGCATCAGTTTATCGTTCAGTGCTTTCGCTTCGTCTGCTTTGCCATCCAAAGCCAGCATACACAGATCGTGCATCATGGCAGGCGCAACATTGGCGGTAACCGAGATATTGCCTTTACCACCAAGCAGAATAAGCTCATAAGCCGTTTCATCATCGCCGGAATAAACCGCCATACGATCGCCGACAAGATCGATCACCTGGCGTGCACGTTGAAGGTCGCCAGTCGCTTCTTTGACGGCAACAATCTGCTCAACATCAGCCAGTGCTGCGATGGTTTCCGGCAGCATATCGCAGGCAGTTCGCCCAGGTACGTTATAAAGAATCTGTGGAATATCGACAGCAGCGGCTATCGCTTCATGGTGAGCAATCAAACCACGCTGCGGCGGTTTGTTGTAATAAGGCGTTACCAGCAAAGCGGCATCAGCACCCAGGACTTTTGCTTCTTGGGTGAGTTCAATGGCTTCTGAGGTGGAGTTAGCTCCCGTGCCGGCAATAATTGGACGGCGACCCGCAGCCACTTTCACCACCCGGTCAATCACAGCGCAATGCTCTTTAGTATCCAGCGTGGCAGACTCACCGGTAGTTCCCACGGCAACGATGGCATCAGTACCCTGTTTGATGTGGAATTCAACCAGGCGGTCGAGGGCTTCCCAATCTACCTGACCATCGTCATGCATAGGGGTTACCAAAGCAACAATACTGCCGGTAATCATTGAGCGATACTCCAAAATCTGAGCGTAAAAACGAAGGCGCAATACTACTGATGCAAGGCCTCAGAAACAAGAGAGAGCGGCAATTCGACGATTAATTTAGCCAGCATGAAACTCAAGCTGGCGGATCGTCAATTGCCTGCTGATTGGGCCAGGCTTGTAACACAGCTTTGAACAGTGTCGCCAGTGGAATAGCAAAAAATACCCCCCAGAAGCCCCAGAGCCCTCCAAACACCAAGACTGCCACAATGATGGCAACCGGATGCAAACTGACAACCTCTGAAAACAACAAAGGGACCAACACGTTACCATCAAGCGCCTGAATGATGCCGTACACCACCATCAGGTAAATAAAATCGTTACTCCAGCCCCACTGAACATAGCCAACCATTGCCACTGGCACCGTTATCACTGCTGCTCCGATATAGGGAATCAATACCGATAACCCCACACCAATCGCTAATAACGCGGCGTAGTTAACCCCAAGGATGACAAATGCAATGTAAGTAACACCGCCCACAATGCCAATCTCCACCACTTTGCCGCGAATATAATTGGCAAACTGCTCGTCCATTTCAGCCCAGACTTTGTTCAGCATATTGCGCCGCTGCGGTAAGAATGACGTGCCCCACTTCACAATCTGTCCCGAATCTTTAAGCAGAAAAAACACCAGAATCGGCACCAGTACACAATAGATCAGTACCGCCATGACGCCGGTGATACCGGATATAGAAAAACTCAGTGCCAGCTGACCGACTTTCGCCAGCTCCTCGCCTATCTGGTGCGTCCACTCATGCACCTGATCAATCGATACCAGTTCGGGGTACTTTTCCGGCAGCAGCATCAACAGCGCCTGCCCTTTCGTTGCCATGCGCGGTAATTCATAGAAAAACTGAGTCGTTTGCTGCCAGATGGCTGGCATGATGATAAACAACAAAGCCAGAAATAAACTGACAAACAGCAGGAATACAGTAACAGTTGCACCCAGATGGCCAAGCCCACGGCTCTTGCAGTAATTCATACCGCCCTGGAGCAGATACGCCAGTACAACCGCTGTCAGAAAAGGGGCCAGGACCTGACCCAGCATGACAATAATAACCAGCACTGCAGCAATCAACAGCAACAACAATAACGCTTCTTCGTCAGAAAAGTAGCGATCTATCCAGCGTCTTACGACATTTAACATGCCAATCAGGCTCCCTTTTTAATCCAGTACTGATAGACGCCATCATTATTCTGAGAGTCAATCAGCTCGTGAGTGGTCAGTTCCGTAAACTTACGGATGTCACGCCATGAGCCGGCATCCGTTGCTGTCACCCATAATAACTGGCCAACGGCAAGTTGCTTCAGAGCCAGCTTTGTTTTTAACAAAGGCATTGGACATTCCAGTCCGGTTACATCGAGATGTTGTTGATAAGTTGTTGAATCAGACACGAAAAACGCCTTTTGCCAAACAGAACTTGGCATTATAGGGTGGATACCACAAGGGCTAACAGCGAAAACCCTCTTCAACTGACAAATGCCCACTATGCTTTAGAGGTCTTTGCAGAACTTTTCACCGTCTTGACTGCTCTAAACCGTGGCTTAAGGTGATAATCAGATCAATGGAATCAGATCAGGATACTCTAATAGTGAAACATCAGCTCGCCACATTGTGCTGCCTTGCTGCCCTGAGCAGCCCTATCAACACAACCCTGGCCAATACCGAACTGCCCGATCTGGGTGACAGTGCGTCGAGCTATGTATCATTACAACAAGAGCATCAACTCGGTCGCCTGTGGCTGCGGCAATTGCGCAGTCAAACCTCCACTATTGAATTACCATTAGCGAATCAGTTTCTCGAAAATCTCATTTTCCGCCTGATTCCCTACAGCGAAGTCAAACTATCCGACTTTGAGTTTGTCATTATCGATCGCCCGGAACTGAACGCATTTGCCGTTCCAGGCGGCATCATCGGCATTAACTTTGGCATCATGCTGTACGCCCGGGATGAAGATGAGTTATCCGCCGTACTTGCACACGAGCTGGCCCACCTTAGTCAACGTCATTTTGCCCGTCAGATTGAAAACGCAGAAAAACAACAACCGGTCGCGATTGCTGCCTTGCTTGCCAGCATTCTGTTAATTGCCACGAATAATGCAGATGCCGGTTTTGCCGGCCTGGTTACCAGTCAGGCGGCTTCTGTACAAAGTCAGCTGGCTTACAGCCGCGATTGGGAGCGAGAAGCAGATCGTATTGGCATGAAAGCATTGGTTGGCGCAGGCCTTGATCCCAATGCTATGCCATCGATGTTTCAGGCAATGCTGCAAGCAAATCGCTTTAACAAACGTCCGCCAGAATTTCTTTTAACTCACCCGGTGACCGAAACACGGGTGGCCGATGCGGCAGGCCGGGCTGAAAGCTTCCCGCGCAAACCACGATTGGTCAGTTTCGAGTTCGATATTCTGCGTAATATCGCCATGATGCGTTACCAACTGAATGCCGCCGAGCAAGCCGCTTACTTCAGCCATCAGCTGACGTTGGAGGATAAAAACAGTCAGCGTTATGCCGCCAATCAGATTGCACTTGCGTTGGTCGCCGCTGAAAACAGTGAAGCAGAAAAAGGCCTTAAATTGCTGTCTGAGGTCGCCGCACCGTATAACGAGCATGTCGCTTTCATCACACTGAAAGCGGAATTGCTGTCACAACTAAAACAGTTCAGCAAAGCCCTTGATATCCTCAACAATGGACTGATTTATCAGCCCCAGGACTTCCAGTTACAGAGCACCAAAGCCCGCGTGCTGATGGCCGCACAACAATTTGAGCTGGCGACTGAAGCATTAAAGTCACTATCTGAGCAACGTCCAAACAACCCTCAGGTATGGCGTAAACTCGCAGAAGCTGCCGGCAAAGCAGATCATATTCTGTTATCTCACAGAGCCAACGGTGAATATCTGTTTGCTACCGGTTTTCAGGCTAAAGCACTGAGACAAATGGAACTGGCACTGAAATTGGCAAAAAAACATAAAGATTTTCAGCAAGAATCAGCCATTAGTCGTCGGGTGCGGATGATGGCCAATAGCCCAACGTCTTTCGGTAACTAACGCTGACAAGTAAAAAACGCCGCGTGAGTAAATTTCAGGCGGCGTTTTTTTATGCGCGAAAGCTTATTTGTTAAAGCTCAGCATACGATCCAGGCTGATCACCGCGCGCTGGCGCAAGCCCTCTTCAATCAGAATTTCCTGGCTGCCATGCTTTACCACATCGCGCATATTCTGCAGCTCATTCATTCCCATCCACGGGCAATGAGCACAACTGCGACAGGTTGCACCATTACCAGCAGTAGGTGCTTCAATCAGCAACTTATCGGGTGCTTCCTGCTGCATTTTATAGAAAATGGCTTTATCAGTAGCAACGATTAAGGTGTCGTTCGGCAACGATTTTGCTGCAGCAATTAACTGACTGGTTGAACCCGCAACATCCGCCAGCTGCACAACCGCATCCGGTGATTCCGGGTGAACAAGCACTGCAGCATCGGGGTGAACTTTCTTCAGGTCTTCAACGCCTTTGGCTTTAAACTCATCATGCACAATACAGGCACTGTCCCACAGGATCATATCAGCACCGGTCTGCTTCTCGATGTAGGTCCCCAGGTGTTTATCCGGCGCCCAGATCAGCTTCTCTCCCTGGTCTTTCAGATGAGTCACAACCTCCAGTGCGATGCTGGAGGTGACCACCCAATCCGCCCGTGCCTTAACGGCAGCAGAAGTATTGGCATACACCACGACGGTGCGATCGGGATACTGGTCACAGAATTGAGAGAAATCTTCCACCGGACAACCAATATCCAGGGAACAGGTGGCTTCCAGAGTTGGCATCAGAATGCGTTTTTCCGGACTGAGAATCTTCGCCGTCTCACCCATAAAACGAACACCCGCAACCAGCAAGGTACTGGCCTTGTGATCGCGACCAAACCTTGCCATCTCAAGCGAGTCAGCGACAGTACCACCGGTTTCTTCAGCCAGTGCCTGAATTTCCGGATCGCAATAGTAATGCGCCACCAGTACAGCATCTTCCTGCACTAAAAGTTCACGAATATCCTGCTTCAGGGCCTCTTTTTCAGCCGATGTCGCAGTGTCTTCTTTGTTCCAGTAGTCGCGAATTACTTGTTGCGGCGTTTGTAGCGCGTCAGACATAGCTCTCTCATCACTCAATTTGACCGCCACCGATTACTGCAGTGGCGCAGACATACTACCACAGCGGCTGCCTGTCGCCGCGTCGGCATTCTGCTGTTTGCTAAAACACTATTTCTCTGCCTTGATTATCCGTACACGGACTATGTGATTTTCTGACAGGAAATAAAAAAGGGGAGAAAACCGGCTGGCTTTCTCCCCTTTCAGGAATAAATGGTGGGTCGTGCTGGATTCGAACCAGCGACCAATTGGTTAAAAGCCAACTGCTCTACCAACTGAGCTAACGACCCGATAAGTGCTGTGCAGATGAATCTTGCTTTTACCTGAATCATAAATTCAGTAACAATTTCAGCGACTTAACTTCCGTTGAATGATGGTGGGTCGTGCTGGATTCGAACCAGCGACCAATTGGTTAAAAGCCAACTGCTCTACCAACTGAGCTAACGACCCCGGAAGTGCGGCGTATATTACAGAGATATTCTGAGGTAGCAAGTACTTTTTTAAAAAAAGTTTCGATTTCAGCAACTTAGCCATTTTTCAGAGCACCCAATGGCAACAAAAAAAGCCCATGATCGCAATAATCACGGGCTTTATTGGCCAAACCGCCAGATTTTCGATTTGCCTGCAGACTACTGCAATTTCTTAAGGTAGGCCTGCGCCAGGCGCACGGTGCCGTCAGCTTTGCCCGGATACTGGTCGATCACCTTCTCCAACCATTCACGCGCCAAAGCATCATCGCCCAATTTATGCAGCGTAACACCCAGTTTATAACTGGCATCTGCGGTTTTTGAATGATCCGGAAACTGAGCTACCACTTGCTCAAATGCGACCTTAGCCTCATCCAGTTTGTTCTGTACCAGATAGACCTCGCCGTTCCAATAAAACGCATTGGCAACCAACTTATCTTGCGGATAGTCTGCAGTGAACGCAGAAAAAGCCTGATTGGCTTCGCTGAACTTCTTCTCGCGCACCAGCGTCATTGCCGCTTTGTAGGCATCCGCCGGCGAAACCGCCTTAGCAGGCGAACCTTCTGGGGCAGTTTGCTCAGGCTGAGTAGCTACAGGTTGAGTCATTAAACTGGCGATACGACGATCCAGGTCGAGGTAACGTGTTTGCTGTTCTTGTTCAAGCGTCGCGAGTTGTTTTTCCTGGGTTTCAACCAGGCTACGCAAAGTAGCAATTTCCTGCTGCATCTGTTCCATCTGAATTAAAAGTTCAGACATCAGGTCACCGCCACCGGCAACATCATTAACAGATTCAGGAATAGCAGAGGGATTAGCAGGAGTTGTTTCAGCTGGGACAACGACATCGGTTTGAGCAGGTGCCACGGCAGTGTTGGCACCTACTGAAACCCATTCATCCTCGGCAACAGCGCCGATGGACGTCACCAGCGCTAAAGGCAGGATGAACTTTTTCATTAACGGCTCTGGTATTTCACTTCAACGCGACGATTCTTGGCCCATGACGCATCGTTTTGACCAACAACAGCCGGACGCTCTTCACCAAAGCTTACAACCTGAAGCTGACCCGCTTGGGCATTGTTAGCCATCAGGAAACGACGAACGGCCATGGCGCGGCGCTCACCCAGAGCCAGGTTGTATTCAACGGTACCACGCTCGTCCGCGTGACCTTCCAGTACAACGCGAGCAGACGGGTTAGCAGCCAGGTAAGCAGCGTGTGCCTTCAGTGCATCTTTACCGTCTTCTGCCAGAGAACTCTGATCGAAGCCGAAGTAGAATACGGTCATTTCCAACAAAGCAGTTTGAGCAGCGTTGGCTTCTGCTTCCAGTTTATCAGCAACAACAGCGCCAGATTCTACCGCTTGCGTTTGTGCTTCCTGGCCTTGCTCAGCAACTTGCTCTTCAATTGCAGTAGGCTCAGAGCTAGCTGCACCTTCGTTTACTTCGCCAGTGCTGGAACAAGCAGACATCAGAACAGCGCCCAGAGTTAAACCCAAAGCTTTATACAGTGCAGTTTTTTGCATATCAGTCTTCCAATCCGAAAGTTAATTTGAAAATCATTGTAAAATCGGTGACCAAGCCGGTTCCCTGACGTCTCCGTACTTCGATGGCAGGCGGAATTTTACCTCTCCATCAACCGATACTGCGGCAAGAATGCTACGATCAGCCTCACTTGCCGCATAAATTACCATACTTCCATTGGGTGCAACACTAGGTGATTCATCCAATTCGGTCTCACTGGTAAGAATGTGCACTCTGCCACTTTTCATATCCTGTGAAGCGATGTGAAAACGTTGACCAGATTGATGCACATAAACCATCTTACGTCCGTCGGCAGTCAGGCGAGCACGTGCATTGTATTTCCCCTCGAATGTCAGTCGCTCAACCTTCCTGGATGCCAGATTGATCTGGTAAATCTGTGGACCTCCGGCGCGGCTCGAAGTAAAGATCAGGCTTTGACCATCGATTGTCCATTGCGGTTCGGTATCAATTGCATAATGTTTGGTGATGCGCTCGAGCTTGCGGCTATTCAGATCCATTACCCAGATATCGGGGTTACCGAGCTTAGAGCGCACAAATGCGAGCTTAGTACCATCCGGTGAAAACGCAGGCGCGCTGTTTGAACCAGTAAAAGCTGCAATTTTCTCGCGCTTACCGGTGGCTAATGTCTGGAAAAAAATCTCGCTTTTACCATTTTCAAACGACACGTAAGCGACTTTTTTGCCATCAGGAGACCAGGCCGGTGAAATAATAGGATGTCTGGATTTAAAGATACGACGTTCACGCGCGCCATCGGCATCAGCGTACATCAGGTTAAACAAGGTACGCTCGCGATTGGTGGTGACGTAAATCAGATTGGTTGAAAATACACCGTCAATGCCCGTCAGTTTTTTAAAAATAAAATCACTGATGTAATGCGCCACATCACGCAATTGGCTGGCTTTGCCTTTTACCCGATGACGAAACACCTCAACTTTCTGGTGTACGTCCAGAACATGAAATTCAACAGCATAACCGGTCGGCAGCACACTCAGACGACCCAGCACAACAAAATCCTGTTGTAACTTAGCCCAATCGTCGTAATTCACCTGCGATAATTCCGTTGGTCGGCTGATCATATTTTCGGCCGGAATCAGGCGAAAATAGCCACTGCCAGCCAGATCATTGGCAACGATACTGCTGACATCCTCGGGAGGCGGATTCTGGCCCGCCCAGGCAAAGGGAACCACCGCCAGTGGAATGGCACTTTGTTTGCCCTGAGTCACTTCAATCACTAACTCAGCACGGGTCATCGTGCTGGTCAGGGTTAGGCTGATAAACAGAGAAAAAACGGCTAAAAAACGAATTACCACGAGGCATTCTCCGGTCGGAATTTCATCGTAAAATTGCGAAAGTTCTGTTCAAACACTGCAATCTCCTTTGGCACTGGTAACGGTGAGGCTTTGCGTATCGCCTGCTCCACAGAACGATCCAGTGCCGGGTTACCACTACTTTTTACAATCTGTACCTGCACCACCTCCCCGGTTGGGACCAGACTCAGTCTTAACTCAACTTCCATGGTGGAATCCACCGCAGGCGGATAGCGCCATTGTGACTGAATCTGTTCTTTAATCTGCAGTGTGTGCTCAGACGTCATCACCGCTGCGCGCTCAGCTCTGGCTTCGGCTTCTTTCTGAGCCAGCAGTTCCGCTTCAGCCTGCTCCTGAGCCATCTGCTCCAGCATATCCTGCTCTTGTTGCAGCTGCTCCTGACGCAAACGCTCGGCTTGCTCGGCAGCAGCTTTGTCATCAGCGGCTTTTTTCTCAGCAGCACGCTGAGCGTCAGCCTGACGTTTTTTCTCTGCCGCCGCTTTTTGTTTTGCTAATTTTTCTTTTCTGAGTTTGTCTTGCCGCGCCTTTTCTTTTTTTCGTCGGGCTTCCAATTTCCGTTTACGTTCTTTGTCCGCGCGCTTTTTCGCGGCTCGTTGTTGGCGCTTCTTTTCCAGCTCCGCTTTGCGCTTACGCTCTTTAACGGCTTTGTTTTCTTCCTGCACCACATTGGCCATGACATGTTGTGGCAGCGGCTCAACAACAGGGGGGCTGCTTTCAGGCCATTCTATTAAGAACACACCAGCAACGGCCAAATGAATCACAATGGCGACAAAGGTGGCAAAGCCGTAGCTGCTGGGGTTTTTCCAACTCATAACGGATTACGCTGAATCAGCGTTTGGCCTCCGGATCCGGCGCTTCGGTAATCAAGCCAATATTGTTCACTCCGATCGACTGCAGACTCCCCATCAACACCACAACTTTACCGTAAGCGACGTCTTCGTCGCCGCGGATCAGCAGCTTGGTTGACGGCACTTGCGCGGTGACTTTACGGGCGTAATTCTGAACATCCGTAAGTGCCATAGCGCGTGGTTGTTCTTCACCACGCTCAACAAAATACAAACCGCGGGCATCCACTGAGATAACAATCGTGCTGTCGTCCGGCTCTATTTCAGTTGGTGTGGCATCAACTGCTGGCAGATTCACCGGTACGCTTTGCACCAGCATCGGAGCCGTAACCATAAAAATAATAAGCAGAACAAGCATTACGTCGATATAAGGAACGACGTTGATCTCTGCCATTGGCCGGCGTTTTTGTGCCGGTGGCGCCATTGACTCCATCAGTTAGACCCCGCAGAACCGGCTTGAATGCCCTGGCTGCTGCTGGCCTGATGAATTTTGTGCGCCTGGCGATACAACAATGATGAGAACTCATCGGCAAAGGTATGCATACCGGTGACCATCTGATCAACACGAGTAGCAAAGCGGTTATAGAAAATAACAGCTGGAATTGCAGCCAAAAGACCCATGGCCGTGGCGATCAAAGCTTCCGAAATACCCGGCGCCACGGTAGCAATCGTCGCCTGTTTAACCGCTGCTAACCCCTGGAAAGAGTGCATAATTCCCCAGACAGTGCCAAACAAACCGATATACGGACTGGTGGAACCGACGGTCGCCAGAAACGGTAGGTGGGTATCCAGGGCTTCCGACTCGCGGGTAATGCTGATACGCATTGCCCGCTGCACGCCGGCCATTACGGCATCCGGATCGTTGGTATTTTGCTGTCGCATCTTGCCGAATTCTTTTAATCCCGACATAAATACATTTTCGACTGCAGTGGGTGCAGGGCTTTGCTGGCACTCACGATACAGCGCATTTAAATCAACACCGGACCAGAAGCGTTCTTCGAAATCGAGCAGCTGGTCACGACTTGCTGACAACAAACGGCTGCGTTGCACAATCACAATCCAGCTCAAAACCGAGGCTGCCAACAGCATCAACATAACCAATTGAACAACAATACTGGCATTGGCAATTAACGAAATAATGGACATGGATTCGTTCACAAAGACTCCCGTCTGATAAAAAGAACGTTAAATTTAACTCAAAAGCTAAGGCAGTTTTGCCGCAGCAATAATTTCTGGTGGAATTAACCGGGGTTTTCCGTCATCACCAATGCAGGCAATCGACACACTGCCAGTTATCAGAAGTTGCTCACCATCCGCAGAAATACGATAAACACTCTGCGACAGGTTAAAACTGGCTTTACCCATCTTTTCGACGACAACAGTGACTTCCAATTCGTCATCAAGACGCGCCGGTTTTAGATATTTGGCGTTGATCTCGCGCACGACAAATAGAATGCCCTGCTCTCTGAGATGCTCCTGACTGAATTCTGAGTGCATTTGCCCGCCACCAAGCTGACGCAGCCATTCGGTGCGGGCACGCTCAAGAAACCTGAAATAATTAGCGTGATACACAATGCCACCAGCATCCGTATCTTCGTAATACACTCTGACAGGCCAGCGAAATGCCATCAGTCTCCCTCATCCGCGAGGAAGCGTTTCGGTAACTCCAGACCAAAGTGCTGATAAGACTGTCGAGTTGCCATACGCCCTCTTGGAGTGCGGGTAATATAGCCCTGTTGCATCAGGTAAGGCTCAAGCACGTCCTCAATGGTATCGCGTTCTTCACCAATGGAGGCAGCCAGACTTTCCACGCCCGCCGGACCACCGTCGTATTTTTCTAACAATGTCAGCAATAATTTGCGGTCCATGTGATCAAAGCCCTGCGCATCGACATTCAGCATATTCAACGCAGCATCAGCCACACTCTTGCTCACCATGCCATCGGATTTTACCTGGGCATAATCCCGCACTCGACGTAACAAGCGATTAGCAATCCGCGGTGTACCGCGCGCACGACGAGCAACCTCTCGCGCACCGTCATCATCAACGTCAAGTTCCATTAACCTCCCGGAACGGGAAACAATGCCCGTGAGGTCATCAATATTGTAGAACTCAAGACGCTGTACAATGCCGAAACGATCACGCAGTGGCGATGTTAACAAACCCGCGCGGGTAGTCGCGCCAACCAATGTAAAAGGTGGTAAATCAATTTTGATCGAGCGTGCTGCCGGTCCTTCGCCAACCATGATATCCAGTTGATAATCTTCCATGGCCGGATACAAGACTTCTTCCACAGCCGGGTTAAGACGATGAATTTCGTCGATAAAAAGCACATCGCCATCTTCAAGGTTAGTCAGCATGGCGGCAAGATCGCCGGCTTTTTCCAACACCGGTCCGGAGGTTGACTTGATCTGCGATCCCATTTCTTCGGCAATAATATTCGCCAATGTGGTTTTACCTAACCCTGGCGGTCCAAACACCAGGGTATGGTCCAGTGCCTCATTACGCGCACGCGCAGCACCAATAAAAATCTCCATTTGCTCACGAACGTGGGGCTGGCCAATATAATCGTCCAGGCTTTTCGGTCGAATGGCCCGGTCCTGACGCTCTTCCCCCGTAGAGGGCTGAGGGCTGATAAAACGATCTTCCTCAATCACAATTGGTTACTCCACTATCGGCCCAGTGTGCTTTTCAGCGCCATACGGATCAGTTCTTCTGCCGACAGGTCATCACCATCGACCTTATTCAGCATCTTTGCGGCATCAGTCGGCTTATAACCGAGAGCCACCAGCGCACTTTCGGCCTCTGCCAGGACCTGATCACGGGAGGACTGCTCTTTTGCGTCAACGGCAGCCCATAGCGGTGCCGGCGATTGCCATTCCTTAAGGCGATCACGCATTTCGACAATTAAACGCTCGGCGGTTTTTTTACCAACTCCAGGCAATTTAGTTAAAGCCGTCACATCTTCAGCATGAACACAGCTGGCAAAAGAATTGACATCCATACCGGATAAGATCGCCAGCGCCAGTTTAGGGCCAACACCACTCACCTTAACCAGAGTACGAAACAGCGTACGCTGACCTTTATCGCTGAAGCCGTACAACTGATGAGCATCTTCACGGATCGCCAGATGGGTATAAATCACGGCAACATCGCCGGGCTTGCCCAGACTGACGAAGGTCGACAGTGGCGCCTGGACTTCATAGCCCACACCGTTGACGTCAATTAATAAATCCGGCGCTTGTTTTTCGAGGATGATGCCTTGCAGACGACCAATCATGGGAATACAGATACTTGCTTATTGGAAAGCGGCTAGCCTATCAGTAAACGGGTGTTTGGCTCAATCGACCCAGGCAGACAACAAACGTTACGGAGTCTCTGGAGACGCCGTTCTCAGCCGTGATTGTTTTTAAGCCGCCCGCGGGCATAACTGTTAATACCCGCCTGGGTGACGAGACTGGCGCGGGTATTGGCGTGGGTAATAGCAATCGCCAGAGCATCGGCAGCATCAGCCTGAGGTTTACCGGGCAACTTCAACAGATGCTGCACCATATGCTGCACCTGCTCTTTGGTGGCCGAGCCTTTGCCCACCACCGCCTGTTTAATACTGCGGGGAGCGTATTCACCAACCGGCAGTCCTTGCAGAGATGCCGCTACAATGGCGACGCCACGGGCCTGGCCAAGCTTTAAGGCAGAATCGGCATTCTTTCCCATAAACACCTGTTCAATGGCAAATTCCTGAGGCGAATGGGTTTCGATCAGTTCAGTGACACAATCAAAGATTTTTTTCAGACGATCAGGCAACTCGCCATCACCGACCCGAATGCAACCACTGGTGATGTATTCGTTCTTCTGGCCAACCGAGTTAATCACTCCAAAGCCGGTAATACGTGAGCCAGGATCAATGCCAAGAATGATGGCCATTGGCGAGTCTACTCCACAAAATAAGGCTGTCATGGTACTGACAGAAAGACGGCAGGGAAAGACGGGAAGCGGCCGCTTAATATCTTTTCTCTGAGACGGGCTCAGAGCGGAAGTGCCGATGTTGGCCGTTGTCAGAGTGATACACTTCCACCTCTTGCCAGCCATCCGGCAGGGATAAAGTAACACATGGGCTGGTTATAACCGCAGCCACCAGCGCATCGGCGTCCGGGCGAATCTCGCGATAGTGAACACTTACATCAGCACCATTCCAATGCTGCGTCAGATCAATGGTATAGCCAGCCGATGGTCGCTGCCCAAGGCCGATGCGTAATTCAGCATTACTCAACAGCGACACACCTTCACCAATGTCGCAGTGTTGTTCGTGCCTGACTGGCATTTGGCCAGGCGGGGTGGAAGCACAACTGGCGATGCAGCCGCACATAAACAAAGCGGCGATGCCAGACAAACGCCCGGCAAAACCGAATCTTGAGTAACTCAGGGACGGTGACTCAGCCACCGGGCTTACCAATCATTGGCGGACAGTGCAGCACGAACCGTGCGGACTTTTTCGGTTTCTTCCAGCTGCACCAGGTTTTCAAACAGCTGTCGAGAGTCGCTGTTGGTCGATTCACTGGCCATCTGGCGATAGAGGGATATCAGGTAGTCGTCAATTCTCAGCGCAATATGAGTCAGCTCATCGACGGACATATCGGGATGGCAGTCTTTACACCCATCCAGAGCTTCAGAAATTGAGCCGGGTTCAAACTGATGCCATTCACTGAGCACCTTTGCACTGGCGCGACCTTTCAGATTTTCCATCGACTGCGCCAGGGTATTTTCATGCTCAGCCAACAGCTGCAACATCATATCCACCCGATCTCGCTGGGTCTGGTCACGCAATTGCTGGTACAGATTGCGCGCATGCTCGTGCAGCGTTTGGCTGTAATCAATAACGTCTTTAACCGTGGAATAACTCATACGGTGTCTCCATGTCTGCTCGCTGGGCGGCACACGACCACCCTTCCTATTGAGCTTAGCTTAGCTTTTGCGGCTTAGCCCTCCTTACCTCAGGACATCCTATCGTATGACAGTGAACTCCCACCCAATCAGTGCTGGTGAGAATCTGGGCGCTGTTCATCAAATTGCTGAGCGATACGCTCAACGTAGGGGCGAACGGTGGCCTTGTTCTTCGCAGGCACCTTATTGGCCGCCTGTACCATCATCAAGGATGCCTTCATCATTTGTTCCATCATGGCCTTTTCGCTGGGTGAAAGACCCTCAGCAGACTGCAACTGCCTGAGTTGAGCTTCCATTTGCGAAGCACTGACCATTTCGTTCTCCATCTCGATCGCCATATATGCCATGGTGATATCACGGGATAAACCGGCCCACTGTTCAACATTTTGGAAACCAGCGTCAGTCACTTGTTTATTAAAATCATTGTAGAGACCTTTTTCGCGCAGCTGCTCGACACCTTTTGCAAATACCTGGTCCATGCTGGCGCTTTCTTTCATCACGTCATCTGCTGCCAGCTTCTCTTCATGTTGACTGAGCCACTGGGTTAACACCGGCATCGCCACCAGCCATTGCTCGAGTTGCTTAGCAGTCAGGTCTTGTGCCATTGCCATTGGCACCATTGCCATGGCGATAACGGTCAGCAACATCAGTTTCAATGTTTTCATCTGAATTCCTTGATTCATTCTTTTTATAGACTGGCGATTACGCTATCACAGCTCACTCACAGCGACCATAGACCTGCAGTGACACACTCTCATCAAAATCTCCAATCGCCGGTAATGTTGACGTATTGCAATGCCAAAGCGGCTGTAACTGAACCCAATCTGGCGCTACCTGCTCATTTTCGGCCAGTAACCAATCGGGTATTTGCAACATCAAGTTGCGCAGATCGTGACTGGAGCTGATGTCGTACAACACATCACTGGCCAACAGGAGGTCAACATCCGGCCAACCTACATCCGAATCCACCAGCTGAACAGTCACATCATTCAATTCGGCATTGGCCTTTGCTGCCAATAACGCATGAGAGTCCAGGTCTGCGACCCATACCTCAGACGCGCCGGCTTTGGCTGCTGCGATACCCACTAAACCAGAGCCACAACCAAAATCCAGTACCCGTTTACCCGCAACCGCCTGCGGATGATCAACAATATATTGCGCCAAAACCCGGCCACCAGCCCAGGCAAACGCCCAATACGGCAAATTTTGCCAGAACTGTCCTATCTGCTTCGCATCCATGTGCACGGACTCGACGTCCAGATCCAACAACCAAAGTTTCAGTTGCTGGGTGACGGTTTGTTTGAGCTGAGCGCCCGGCAAAAGCAAGGCTCTGGATAATTCACCAATTGACATATTTCTTCTTAAATTTGATCACTTTCTGCAGATAACGGCGAGACTCTAATTTAGGATGGTCATTAACGATGGTGTTATACACTTGCTGAGTGCTCATCGCATTAATGCGCGCCAGCGCTTTCCTGCGGTTGGAATGAAACGCCTTAAACAAATTACCAGCCCCGCCGTTGTATGCCGCTATCACGCAATATTCTTTTTTCAGCCATCCCTGTACACCCTTGAGGTACACATCGCGCAGAATAGACAGGTATGCGGAACCAGCGTCGATATTCTTCTCCGGGTCCAATAAATAATTGCGGCTGGGTTTATCACGGCGCTTGTAAATGCGCTGAAAAACATCCTTACCTGCGGTGTTACGCATCACTTGCATCAGACCGTAAGCCTTGGCATGGGAAACCGCCATTGGGTTAAAGCTGCTTTCAGTTTCCATAATGGCGAAAATCAATGCTTCAGATACCCGGTATTTTTCGGCGGCAGCAACGACCGGAAGGCGATAACGATTCGCGCCTACCTTACGATAGTTACCCACCATCGGAATATCGATCCAGTATCGAGAACCGCGTTTTTGGAGTTTTTTCGATGTCAGGTACTTCGCGTATTGCTCGGCTCGCCATGGGTACAGCACACTTTTCCCCTGATGGTCGACCACCTGACCAGCCAGAAACGGTTTGCCGGTCAAACCGAAATCAGACGCTGTGTATAAATCGATGGCATTAGGGTTGGCTGGCGTTAAGAGCGTTGCGCTGATGGCTTTTTGTAACGATTTAAGCGGCGTTTTTGAACCCTGACTTTCTACCCGGATTCGCCCCCTGGCAAAGTCGATTCGTACACGCGTGTGATAGTTATCGAGGTATTTCACCATTGAGTGAATTGAGCTTTCTTCAAACGCCTCACCCCAGACCTGGTCGGCCTGCTCGGCAAAAAATGCATATTCCAGAATCACCGCCTGAACATCGTCAGGCAGCTCAGCAAAATTTTCGGGGAGTTCTGTGGCACTCAAAGAACCACAAAATAAAAACAGCAGAAAAAGTAAGGGCACTGGCGTTTCAGTTAATCAAAAACGCCAGTGTAATGTGGAAAGCAGACAATGTCAGGCCGCTTAGGATCGGTTAACGTTTTGCCTCACGACGAACAGCGCTGGTGGAGAACTGACGTTTATTAAAATCTTCAAATGCGTTCAGCGTTGAACCGCGCTCATTATCGAGACCTTCTGCGTAATAAAGGTTCCTTTTTATATCGTAAGTCACCTCCAGCGTCGGATACACTAACTGCATGTCATAGAAATTGATCGGATGCGCTTCCGTCACTTGCAAAAGCTCCCCCTCTTTCGAATATTCTTCGGCGTAAATAATCGACCAGGAATCTTCATCGACATAGTAACGACGCTTGGCGTACTTGTGGTCAAAGCCAACACGCAATGTTGCTTCAACGACCCAGACACGATGTGGCTCGTAACGCAACAATGACGAATTCAGGTGATTGTCCAACAGAATGTCGTTGTTTGTCAGATCGCCTTGATGCACTTTGTAAGCATTATACGGAATGAATAACTCCTGCTTACCAATCAACTCCCATTGATAGTAATCGGGAGCGCCATTAAACATATCAACCTGGTCGATGGTCCGGATTGAGTTAGTGTTTACGTCTGCAGTGTCATACGACAAATCCGGTGTACGACGCAGCCTCCGTTGTCCCGGCACATATACCCAGGATTTACGCGGTGAGCGAACCTGATCGAGTGTCTCATGCACCAGCGTGATGCGCCCGGCCAATTTAGCCGGAGCCAGGGTTTTACGCTTTAGAAAGAAGATTTTATTATCGAGTTCTTTTGCATCAATACCCGGCACGCTGTAAGCAAAAAAGTACTGATAATCTCTTAACGTTTCAGAGCGGCTACCGCCTGCAGTCACAGAGGCCGTGTAAGCCGAGAAAGAAAATGAGTGTCCACGAAACCGCAAAGTGTGATTCCACAGCACTTCCAAACCGCTTTTCGGTATTGGGAAAGGTGATGACATCATGGCACCGGTTACACCAGAGCCATACTTCATCAGTTCCGCCGATGTGGCATTGGCCTTGATTGCGTCGTATACGTACTGCGGATATGAAGCAGAGCGGCGGCTCGGATACACTTCAAAAAACATATCCGGGAAGGCACGCAACAGCGCTTTTTGCCCCTTGGTCAGACGCTTTTCATGTTGGTCGATATTTTGTGCAGTAATACGATACAGAGGTTGATCATTGGCAAACGGATCAGCATGAAACTGTCCGGGAACCATTCCGTCTTTTCTGTCCAGACCGCCACGCCAGGCCGGGATATCTGAGCCATTTCCCAGCTTATCAGCACCGACCGGCGTCAGATCTTTTCCCAATCGTTGTGCATCCTGCTCCGATACGGCGGCATAAGTCTGATTCATTAGTCCCATTATCAGACTGGCTAAGCATATTGCTGATCCAACAACTCGCATTAAAACATACCTCGGTAATCGACGTTAAAGCGGCGCGCAGGCTATCGGGCGGTGATTTTTTGATCAATAGAGGGTTACAAATTGCTACAATTTTAACAAGCGTTTGCTTGGTATTTAATCAATCTTAACAAGAATCTGACAAAGGCCGGACGTTTGAGTGAGTTGATCACTTTGCCGTCGCCACAAAAAAACCGCCACTCCATAGAGTAGCGGTTCCTTTTTATGGCGGTACAGACTGACAGCAGAGTCAGCCGGTAATCAGCTCAGATGTTCAACGCGAATACGGGTAACTGCGCCGACAGTGCTTTCCAAACCTTCAATCGCGCTGATCGCATTGTTCATGGTTTTTTCCACAATACGGTGGGTCAGCAAAATGATTTGCGCCAGATCTTCACCTTCTTTTGGTTCCTTCTGAATGATGGCCTCAATATTGATACCACGTTCACTCAGAATCGATGCGACATTGGCCAGCACACCGGCTTTGTCCTGCGCTTCAATACGCAGGTAATATGCTGTTTCAACCTCATCCATCGGCAGCACAGCCACATTATCAATACTGGTGAACGCCAGATGATTCACCCGGGCCGAGGCCGGTGCATCAATTGCGCGTGCCAGATCGACGATGTCTGCGACGACGGCAGAAGCCGTTGGCCCAGCACCAGCACCAGCACCAACATACAAAGTATCACCAACCGCATCGCCGTTAACCATAACCGCGTTTAATACGCCATCAACGGTCGCAATCGGACGGCCAACCGGGATCATGGTTGGATGAACACGCAGATCAATACCGTTGTCAGCACGACGGCTGACACCCAGATGTTTGATGCGATAGCCCAGCTCTTCCGCGTACTCAACATCATCCGGCGTGATGTTGCCGATACCTTCGGTATAGCAGCGGTCAAATTGCAATGGAATGCCATAAGCAATGGAAGACAATATGGTCAACTTATGCGCAGCATCGATGCCTTCAACGTCGAATGTTGGATCGGCCTCTGCGTATCCCAGCTCCTGAGCTTCTTTTAATACGTCAGCAAAGTCACGTCCTTTGTCACGCATTTCAGTCAGAATGAAGTTACCGGTGCCGTTAATAATGCCAGCGAGCCAGTTAATACTATTGGCAGCTAAGCCCTCCCTCACCGCCTTGATGATTGGGATGCCACCAGCAACACCGGCTTCGTACATAACAGAAACGCCTTGGGCTTCTGCTGCCGCAAAAATTTCGTCACCGTGTACTGCAATCAGTGCCTTGTTCGCAGTAACCACGTGCTTACCGTTTTCAATCGCAGTTAACACCAACTCGCGAGCAACGTCGTAGCCACCAATCAGTTCAACAATAACGTCGATCTCCGGGTTTCTTGCCACATCAAAAATGTCACGACTAACGGCTGTGCTGCTGGTGTCACAATCTGGATTATCGCGCCGAGTGCCAATCTGCTCGACAATAATTTCACGACCTGCCCGGCGCGCAATTTCCTGCGCATTGCTGGTGAGAACATTAAACGTGCCGCCGCCAACTGTACCTAAACCACAGATACCCACTTTAACCGGTTTCAAGGTCATCTCCTCTCGAGAATTTTCTCTATCAAGTCGTTATATGCCGGGGGTTATTAAATTGAGATTCCCCCGTTCATGAAAGTGCAGCAATGTACCACAAAGGCTTGCGGGTCTGAACTGCTTATGAGGTAACAGTTTGGCAGATAAATTCTCGTCTGCCTTACTTACCCCAAAGGGCTATGCTAAGGTCTGAGTTACAATGAAAAGAAACAATAGTTAAGGACATTCTATGTCGACCTTCCTGGTATTAACCGTCATCGCCGATGACAAACCCGGCATCGTAGAGCAACTGTCTGCTGTTATTGCAGAACAAGGTGGTAACTGGTTGGAAAGCCGTATGTCCCATATGGCTGGCAAATTTGCCGGTATCCTGCGGGTCAGCATTGATGAAAGCAAAAGCAACAGCCTGGTCAGTGCGCTGACATCACTCAGCTCTAGCGGCATCGTTATAAATGCTGAGCACAGTAAAGATGCGGGCGAAGTTGTCTCCAGTAAAGATCTGACCCTGAATCTGGTGGGTAATGATCGTCCGGGTATTGTGCGTGAAGTTTCTCAAACATTGGCGAAACTGGGGGTGAACGTGCTGGAGTTAACCACCAACTGCGAAAGTGCTGAAATGTCGGCTGTGGCTCTGTTCCGGACCGTTGCTCATTTGCGTGTCCCTGAAGATTTCGAAGCCGACGAACTGACGGATGCACTGGAAGCTATTTCTAACGATTTAATGGTGGAAATTAACCTCGATTAGTTGCTTACCGTGCGACAAAAAAGCCCGCATTATCTTTCGATAGCGCGGGCTTTTTTTGTTGGGCTAGTGCAACAGTGTTAATTAATACCTAAACGGGTCGCAAGCTCATCGGCTGGCAAATACCCAGGGAACAGCTGACCATCCTGGGTAATAATCGCCGGCGTACCGGTTACACCCAATTCCCCACCCAGGCTGTATTGAGCTGCAATTGGTGCCCCGCAGTCTTTCGACTTATTCATCATGGCTGACATTTGAGTCTGAATTGCGCGGAACTGTTTTTCAGTATCGGCATTCGGGCTCTGGCGCAAACGCTGACCCAATACACTTAACTCGCGCTGACTGGCCTTCATGGTCGTCATCGCCTCTTTACGATCTTCTTCGCACCAGACGTAATTAATTTTCTGATACGAACCGGTCAGCTGACCCGTCTGAGGGTTTTTGATGCCAGCACGTGGATAGGCGAGATAACGGACTGCAATGCCCAATTCATTCAGGCGAGGAATTTCCCGGTGTAGCTTCTGGCAGTAACCACAATCAATATCGGTGAAGACATTAACCAGCGCTTTTTGCTCACCCTTGGCAGGGAAAAATACGGTCTCTTTGTCGGCAACCGCCGCAAGTTTGTCTGCACGCTTGGGATTCATGCGAGCCTGAGTCATATTCACAGGGCCGTTCGCACCCAACGCATACAACTCATCGCGATAGATAAAGTTGTTGGTGTCCGGTGTCATGTGCATAACAGTGCCGTCGATCAGTACCACCTCCAGCATTTGACCGTTGGCGACCAGGTTAACGTCACGAACCTTCAATCGTGGTCCGAACGCAGAGACCAGCTTGCTCTCAACCTGCACTGTTAAATCTTTGACCGGGGTATTTTCTGCCTGCAACGGACTGACCATCGCAAAACCACACATGATGGCCAACAGGGTCTTTTTCATTGGGTAAACCTTGTAGTTAGATTACTGACAATTCGATGGATACTGCCCGGAAAAAGTTCCCTGTTTAAAGAGTTTTATTCCCGACCATGTCAATACCGGGGATGAAGCATACCGCAATTTGATGGCAGCTACATTTATACACACAACAAAAAAAGGGCGTAAACCGGAGTTTACGCCCTTTTTTGGTAAAGCTTGGTCAAGCCAAAGCGATTAGCTTTGCTTAGCCAGCTTCTCTTTAATACGTGCAGACTTACCGCTACGCTCACGCAGGTAGTACAGTTTCGCCTGACGAACGTCACCACGACGCTTAACTGCTACGCTGTCAACCAGTGGGCTGTGAGTCTGGAAAGTACGTTCAACGCCAACACCGTGAGAAATCTTACGTACGGTGAAAGCAGAGTTCAGGCCACGGTTACGCTTACCGATTACCACACCTTCGAACGCCTGCAGACGCTCACGGTTACCTTCTTTTACTTTAACCTGTACGACGACAGTGTCACCTGGGCCGAATTCTGGTAAGTCAGTTTTCAGCTGTGCGTTTTCAATCTGCTGAATGATTAAGTTTTTGTTGCTCATTGTTTTCTCCTCAACAGTCTGGGGGCTTTATTCGAACTTCTGTTCATCAAGCTCAGCCAGATATTCTGTCAATAACCTTTGTTGCTCGTTTGTCAGTTCCAGCGCTTCCAATAAATCGGGTCTGCGCTGCCAGGTACGACCTAACGACTGCTTTAGTCGCCATTGACGAATTTTTTCATGGTTGCCACTCAGCAACACTTCCGGAACCACCTGCCCCTCAAACAGCTCAGGGCGCGTGTAATGTGGACAATCCAGCAAGCCATCGGAAAATGAGTCCTGCTGCGCCGAAAGTTCATGGCCTAAAACACCAGGAACTAATCGGATAACAGCATCCATCATGGTCATCGCAGCCATTTCGCCACCACTGAGAACAAAATCTCCCAGCGACCATTCTTCGTCGATCTCAGTTTCGATCAGACGCTCATCGATGCCCTCATACCGTCCGGCAACCAGAATCAGATTTTGTTGCTGAGCCAACTCTTCGACTCCGCGCTGATCCAGCCTGCGACCCTGAGGAGACATATAAATCACCTTAGCATCACCACCGGCAGCTGCTTTTGCAGCCTTGATAGCGTCCTTTAAAGGCTGAATTTTCATCAGCATGCCAGGACCACCACCGTACGGTCGATCATCCACAGTCTGATAGTTGTCGTGAGTGAAATCCCTTGGATTCCAACACTGGATTGATACCTTCTGCTGCTTTACTGACCGACCAGTAACACCATGGTCAATCAACGCCTGAAACATATCAGGAAACAGTGTAACGATATCGAATCTCATACCAGCCTGTTCAGTACCGGATTAAAAATCCGCTTCCCAGTCCACCTGGATTTCACCGCCTTCCAGATCGACCTCAAGAACAATTGCATCCACGAATGGAATCAGTCGCTGTTGTTTATCAATGCTGCCTTCGCAACCCTTGATAACCACCACCTGATTGCCACCACCGGAGTCAAATAGTTCCTTTACCTGGCCCAGCAACTGCCCTTCAGTATTCACGACCTTCAGGCCGACAAGCTGGAACCAATAATGTTCGTCTTCTTCGAGTTCAGGTAACTCATTGGTTGGAATACCGATTTCAAGCTGCGATAAAGCCAGAGCCTGATCACGATCGTTAATTCCTTCCAGAGCTGCCGCTAACCCTTTGCCTTGGGGACGACTGTCACGCAGTTTGTATTCTTTCCAGTGGCCATTTACGTTTAACAACCAAACCGGATACTGCAGAATGTTCGTCATGGGATCGGTATACGAGTACACCTTAACCCAACCTTTAATGCCAAACGCAGTAGTAACTTTTCCCAGGACTGTGATATCCCGATGAGTTACGTTACCAGCAACGCTTTGACCTGCCATGACTTCCCCGTGCGTCAATTAAGCTTCTGCTTTCTTAACGTCTTTCAGTAACTTAGCTACACGATCAGTTGGCTGAGCGCCTTTACCGATCCAGTACTCTACGCGTTCAAGATCAACACGCAGACGCTCTTCCTGGCCACGAGCAACAGGGTTGAAGAACCCAACACGCTCGATAAAGCGACCGTCGCGAGGCATGCGAACGTCAGCTACGTTAATGCTATAGAAAGGGCGTTTTTTAGAGCCGCCACGGGCTAAACGGATAACTACCATAAAATTGATCACTCCGATCGTTTATCAATGACAGGTTTTAATATCGCCTGCCGTTTAACATACCTTGTTATCAATCCAGCATAACGGCCAGAAATCCAACAAGAGTTTGGGAGCTGTCTGCCTTCGCAGAAGACACACAGACCCCAGTAAAAGGGCGCGTAGTTTACAGGAGCAGCGAGGCAGCTGTCCAGCTCAGACTGCGCTTTGTTTGAGCGCGTTTTTATGCAGCCAATCTTTCACAATCAAGGCGGTCAGCGGAAAACTGACAATATACCAGCCCACCACCTCGGTACTGATACCCAACCACAGGGAGTAAGCGATGGCGACACCAATGGCAGAGTCCAGCTGATCCACCGCAATTGTAATCACCTTTCCCTGCTCCGGCAGTTCGCCAGCACCAATGCCCAAACGGCGTTTAATCAGCGAGTTCGGTAATTCACCGAACATATAACCCAGACCAGCGATGGCACCAGCAATCAGCAAAGAATGTCCGGCAAAGGGTGAATGGTCGCCTAACAACCATTCCAATGGCAGTAAGACGAGCGCCCCCGCGGCCGTCAAAACCGGCACGACCAGAAAGCCACGCCAGGTTTTATTGGCACCAAACGCTGTTTTCCAGATCGGCTTAGCCAGCAGCGGAAAATAGTTGCGACTCACGACAACCATATGCAGCACGCCGCCAATTACAACCGGAATCTGAAGGTAAAAGGCTGTTAATAACGCTTTTGCCAGGCCATCACTATCGCTGACCAACGTCCATAAGAGGAAGCCACCCAGAGTCAATGTCAGAATTTGTTGCAGCGAGCTGAACTTAAAGAAACGTGCTTTACGAACCATCAAGTAACTGAATACCGTCAGAGCAACAGCCAGTAATACCTTGGTTACCGGCATTGACACGAATCCCAGTGTGTTCAGCCACAATAATGGGGCAATAATAAACAGACTCCAGAATACTGGCATACCCTGGTAGGCCAGACCATCAGCAGAAGTTTCGCTCACCGGTTCTTTCTGCTCATTGCCATGCTCTGCTGCATTGTCACCTGGCTTCGCAGCCTCTTCTTGTTGGTCTTCTCCCAGATTGCCGGTCTCATTAAATACCGACAACCGAATACAACCACAGCCAACCATAAGCAGCAGCGGAATCATCCACCAACCATTAAAGCCCCATTGCATCAAAATCAGTGCCGGAGCCAACAGGTAGATCAATACATCCATAAAGCCGTCAAGATAGCGGCCAAAATTACGGGTTAAATTCCAGCGCCGGGCCAGCATGCCATCCAGTGCATCTGCAGTCATTGCCAAATACAGCAGCCCAAGGGCAGACATAATATGTTGTTGTAACACTTCGCTGATCGCCAATAACGTCAGCGGGACGCTTAATAAGGTGATGCAATCGACACGATTTAAGCGAATTAACCACGGTGAATTTGTATTTGTCATGTTTCACATCTTGTAAGAAATACAGATAACGCGAGCGGCATGTTTTTCAACGCTGCGACACAAAATGACAGGTTAGCTTTTGCATCGCTGACCAGCCAACATGGCAACACACACGGATGTGCGGTGTGCGCATGTTAGCAGCGCCTCCAAGAAGTAATAATGCCCCCTGGAGTGGCCGTGACAGAACATTATCCGCTTACTTTTTCCAAGCTAGTCTTTTTCGAAAACCAGCTCTTCCAGTTTATTTTTTAATTTGCCATCGGCTATTTGTTGTCGCAGTCCTGGTCGATCTATTTTACTGTTATGACGACCATCGACCGGCATTTCTTTCAATCGGATTAATAACCAGGATGCTGCTGGCATAAATTCTTCGATCAAAATTTCGATATCATCAAGAACATGGTCGCTGACAACAAACAGACAGAGCCTTTCGCCACACTGCACAGCGGCGCTGCGCTGAATTCCCGCTAACTGATCAAGCTGCTGTTCCAGTGGGAACGGCTGCATAAAACCGCTCTTTAACCGAATAGCGTCCACCAAACGGCCGGTTAACCACAGGCGTTGATCCGGATCAAAGTACCCCACATCGCCGGTGCGGTGCCAAACATCGCCCTGTGGCCGGGGAATTTTATTGGCTTTATCCGCCACAGGGTTATGGTAGTAACCCTGCAATACATGCGGGCCAGCCACCAGTATCTCGCCCGCCTCTCCCTGATCACAAGCAATCGGTTGCCCATCAGAATCCAGATTGGCAATCAGCAACTCGGCTTCATCAACCACCGACCCGACCAATAAACCCGCGGATGGATCAGGGAAGTTTAAATAATCGTCCAACTCCAATGCAGCAATCGGCTCCGCTTCAGTCGAGCCATAAGCAATCCGCGCCCAGGCATTGGGAAAGACTTCGCGCAGCTTGTTTGCCAGCTCCAGAGACACGGGTGCGCCACCAATGCTTAGGCTGGTGATTTGGGGCAAAGACTGATCATTACCGATTAAATAATCACAAACAGCGGAAAAATACGCCGGAGCACCGCTGATCCGTTCAACGCTATGTAGCTGCCAATGCGCCACCAAAGGTTCAACATTTACCTGAGCGGGTGCCGCAAGATCCACTTTCGGCATCACCGTACTCATGCCGCAGCTGAGATTGTGTAACACGAGAACCGGAAAACACGGGCTATCGACTTCACCGTCTTTGTCCGGCCAATGATGCCGGATAGCAAAATGCTGCTGATCCAAACTGTTGTGTGTTCGATCAGCACCTTTAGGGCGTCCTGTACTGCCCGAGGTAAAGGAAATTAAGCCATGATCATGTTCGGGTGGAATCATAAGTTGCAGCTTATCATCCGGACGAACCGTCATCGGCAGAGCGCGTAAGAATAAACCAGCACCATCGATACACCAGCTGCTGATTTTACGTAGTTCAGGAATCAGCCAGCGTAATTTCAGTAGTGATTTCATACTGACAATGGCTTTGGCATCTGCATCCTGCAACGCCTGACGAATCTTGGTTTTACCCATGCCCGTGTCGATAAATACCGCAACCAGGCCCGATGCTAATAAACTCAACACCACCGCGTACAATGCCGGAGACGGTTTAGCAATAACCACCACTCGATCACCGGCGGTTAATCCGTGTCCCCGACTCATGCCGCGACTGGCACCATTTTTTAGCCAATGACGCTGTAACGCTCCGGCCAGCTGATTGAGTTCGCCGTAAGTCATCACATCCTCACCGATACATTCCAAACCCTGCATTTGTGGAATGCGCAAAGCCGGACGTTGTGGATGATTTGTTGCCTGAGTCAGAAAGTGACGGCAAAAGTTATCCGTCATACCTTTCCCCCCGTCATGTTTCGTTCATTCGAATACAGTTTTTTCGAATACAGCGCATAAACCCGTTCCTGCTCACCATTACCGGCGTATTTCAGTGACGGATTATCTTCCCGCACCAATGACGCTGCCATACGTTGGTAATACGGAGCACCCCAGGTGGTCAGCTGCATCGACATTAAAGTAAATAAACCCGCTTTACGGTAATCCGGATGAACTGCACCGGTTTTAGCCAGTGCCATACGCGGCTCAGGCAGCAGGTCAAAGTGCTGCTCAAAATTGGCTTCTTCTGCTGTGGTGATGCCCTGGCGAATCAATGGGCTGAAATCAGGAAATACCAGAAAGTAACCCGCAATTTGTCCGTCGTTCCCGGTCACAAGGACAGAACTGTTCGGGCATAATTTTTTTGCGAATGACTCCCCACAGGCCGCTCTGAACTGCGTTTCAGAAATAGCAGAATATGCGAAGTTATTGCGGAACATTTTATCGGTGATCGGATACAGTTCCGTCAGCTTTTCACGCCAGATATCAGCGGTGAAGCGGTGAAATTCAACCTCACCTGCTAACGCGCGCTTACCCTGCTCCAGCATCGGAGCGACCGCCTGAGCCAACTGAGCTGGATTATTATTAATACGAGTAAAGTAGCGATAACGAATATCGTAGCCTAAATCATCCAATAAGCCGGCATAATAATCCGGGTTATAGGGTTCACCAATAAATGGCGCGGATTCAGCATCATCACCCTCTGCGGAGAGCCTGATACGATTCATGCCATAGGTATTAAAGTTGATCGGTCCATAGATCGTTTGCGCGCCCTGCTCTTTAGCCCAGCTTTCGAAACGCTGAAACAGTTGTGCGTTATTATCGGCATTGTCTGAGGTTTCCCAGAAACCAAAATAGGCGACGGACTCACCATCAATCTTCATATTCGGATCATAGAAACCCGTCAGGCGTGAACACTCTTCGTTGCCATGCTCATTAATACGGGTAATGCAGTCCGCCCAAACCTGACCACCACTTTGCTGATAGTCGCTGTTATCTGCAAACGCTTGTGTAATTGCTGTCGGGTTTTCACCCAACCAATACGCATCGTTCTGGTAAATATTTTGTGCTGTCTGAAAAAAAGATTCTGGTAGTTGCATCCTCTACCCTTCCCTAATCTGCTGGGCCAAAGGACGGTGCATTCAGATTATTTTTAAGCTACCGCATCCCGGGACTATCCATGGTCAGGATACTTGCGCGTTGCTAGCGCTGCTTTTAAAAACCGTCTGAAGGCTCTGCCCTCTTCGAATAAAATTCAGCCAGTCATATTGGTCAGTTTTCAAAAGCAGCCACAAACTGTAGCGAAAAGATCGCCAGCACAGGGATGTGCTGTACGACCCGACAACTGAAAAATAACCAATAACACTGGCGGGATTCTGAAATTAAGCGTCGGCGTCAGCCTCAACATCCAAACGAACAACCCGACCGCTGCTGCCATCCATACGAACTGATTCTCGATCTTTTACAATCGAAGTTAATCCCGGAATACCAACAACAGCAGGGATACCCAATTCACGGGCTACCACAGCTGAGTGACTTAAGGTAGAGCCACGCTCAACCAAAATGCCACCTGCAGTCGGGAATAATGGCGCCCAACCCGGATCCGTTCGCACTGTACATAGAATCTGACCATCCAGGTTTAACTCATCTTCTGGCGAAAAAATCAGACGAATATTATTTTCGACAATTCCCGGATAACAACCCGTTCCCTTCAATTCATTCCCGGAAAGCGGTATTTCCTCCTGGAACGGATATTCGTAGTCGTTGTTGCAGTACACAACGCCATGCGTATGGAAGTGATGAGCTGGCTCTTGTTCAGTTTCGTATTCGGCAAACTCCGCTTTACGTGCTGCGACTAAGGGGCGTAATACCGCACTGATACTCCGGCCATCGGAATAGGCATATATATCTTCTACGCTTAAATAAAAGATATCTTCAGCATCATCCAACTGCCCATAAAACGCTAATTGCTCGCCTAATTGACGATAAATATCGCGATACAAACCAAACATACGAGTACGGGCTAAACGCATATTTTCCCGATTACGGATTGCATCACGCAGCTTAGCTAAATCTTTCTTAAACTTCGTTAACGCACGACCACCCAGCTTTTGTTTTAACAGTGGGAACACCTGCTGTTCTGCGTCAGCACGGAATTTGGCTTCATTCTGCGCCAGTGTTTCCAACGTTAAATCATCGCGTGTCAGGAAGTTTTTCAGAATTGCGAACATAAAAGACGCATCCTGACGGAGGGTTTTTGACTCCAGCTTCAGCTCGCCCATGGTGCGATCGCCATAACGCTCAATATAATCCAGACACTGAGCATGGAACGAAGGGAACTGCTGTTGTAATAATGTTAGCAGCTGTTCGTTTTCAACCTCCTGTAAAACGCTCAGCAGTTCTGGTTGTGTTCTGGCCTGGTCACATAAACGCAGTAAATACTTCGTCGGCTCGGTACTTTCAATACCTTCTTCGCCGGACAATAAATTGTTCTGTACCAGATCAATATTCTCGATATTAATCTTTTCCAGCCAACGATGTACCTTACCGTTCATCATCATGACGTAGAAGTCATTCACAATGGGAGTGGTCCAGCGTTGTAATAAATTTTCATCCAGCGATCGGCTCAGTTCAATTAACTGATCCATACTGTAAGTGTGTAATTGCTCACGTGGAACCGAAGCATACTGCTCGGCAAACATAGAGCGGAACCCTTCCACTAACTGATCCATTTTGCGGAAGCGACTCAACAGAGAAAACAGCGCACGAATGACTTGTGGAATACGGGCTAACTTTTCTTTCGTGGTTAACTCTCGATCCTGAATCAAATCAACCGGGTCCTGCAGACCCATCATACGCTCCATATCAGCCTTATTCGTCTTAAACGACGGCAGGAACAATAATCCGCGATACCAGTTATTAATGTTGTAATACACCCGACCACGTACCAGGCCCAACATATTTTCCAACATCGGCTGATGCGCCTGAATGACATCACCTTTTACACCAATCAAGCGCATGGTTTGTTCGTAAACCGTTTTATAAGCACGATTAGCGAAACTGAAGGTCAAGGGTGTTGTTACACCACAATAAGACTCCTGGATATTGGAGTTATCCCAAACCTGCAAGCGATCCTCATCGGGATTTTTTTCCGGTAATGAAGTAACCGGACGTGCCTGCAGGATATACACCTGATTATCACGCACACACCATTCGATATCCTGAGGGGATTGATAGCTTTCTGCGATTTCTTTACCAGCATCGCGCAATGCCAGAATCTGTGCTTCCGACAAACACAGCTGCTGTCGCAGGTTTTCTTCGACCTCCAGCTCAACCGTTCCGCCTTCAGGTCCCTGACGCAGCGCAATATCTTTATCCGCGGTCTGAGCATCAATGCTGTTATCGTATAAACCAACGGTGATTTCATCGGCGTTACAAATACCAGATACCAGGCCCTCGCCACATCCCCATGTGGCCGAGATAAGCGCCTGACTGCGGTTGCCGTTAACCGGATTCGCGGTAAACATCACACCGGATACTTCGGCATCCAGCATACGCTGAATAATGACCGCCGCCTGGATATCGACCACACTCAGACCTTTCTGTAAACGATAGGCCAGGGCGCGGGCATTAAACGCACTTTGCATCACTTTTAATACCGACTCGGCAATCGCTGCTTCGCCCTTCTGATACAGGTAGCTGTCCATTTGACCCGCAAACGAAGCGCCAGCAGAATCCTCTCCGACAACCGATGAACGTACCGCCCAGAATTCATCAGTTAAATCGTGTTGGGGTAATTCGGCTCGAATAGCACTCAGAATTTCCGGGTGTAATCCCACCTCCCCAAGACGTTGCTGAATGAGTTCCGCTGCCTGAGTCAGTCCAGCGTTATCCACCTCTTGCTGAGCATTCCCGTCATCAGCTTCGATTGCAAAAGGCGCTAATTGCTGCTGAATCCATGCGCCTAATGTAACGTCACCTTCGAAGGGTAATTGCAGCTGCAATTCAAATGCGGCAACAGGCACTACCCACCACTGTGGTACGTTAAATCCAAAGCGACTTAAAAAGGCCAGGTTGTGCGCTTTACCGCCAAGTTGCGACGGCGCTGTCAAGCTGGCTTGCTGCTGATCAATACACCACTCAGTCATTATTTTGCTCCGCGCCGTTTAAATCATCCATTAATCCAAGCGCCATTAAACGCTCGTTTTCGTTATCCAACAGACGACGAGAAGTCATCACCACACGCTCCATAAATGGATAGTGACGGAAGGTGTGTGCCATGACATACATCGGTAAACGACACACCACCAGGTCCCACAAACTCAGCGTGAAACCTAAACGCCATTCAGTGGCATCAATGTCGCTACCGCTGGCCGCTTGTAATGCCAGACGATGGCGTTCGATAAGTGCTTCGACTTGCTCCGCATCAAAGTCTGTTTGTAACGCGAAGGCCAACAGCTCGACTAAATCGTGCTGTGGTAACTGCATGGTAGCCAGCTCCCAGTCGTAAGCACATAGCGTCAACTGATTATCTTCACCGCGACGGAAAGCAATATTGCGTGGATTAAAATCGTTGTGCGTCAGTGTTTTCTTCATGCTATCCAGTTTCGGATACCAGTCTTTCAGGCTGTAGATTCGGTCGCGATAACGCGTCATATCTTCATCGCTGAACCACTCCGGGAATTCCTGCTGTGCATGAGCACCCAACATTTCCCATAAACGCATTTTTTCGGTCATGGATTCTGTGGTCGGTGAATCCACCAGCCAGTCAAATTCCTGCAGTTCCTGCTCTCGGCCATACCAGATGCTGTGTACCTGAGCAATGCCATCAACAGCAGCGTTAAAATGCTCAATCGTCCAACCGGAAGTATCATCAGCCGAGTCCATCAACTCCAGACCGTCGAGATACTCCTGAACGATCACGTAAGCTTCACGTGAACTGTCTTCCCAGGCACGGTAAGTTTTTGGTGCAAATTGCGTAAAGCGTTCATCTTGCTGACTCATCACCGCCAATTCACGGCGATGACATTGCTTAAAGCCGAGCTGATTTTTGAATTCGTTATAAGCATGAGCTAAACGGGCGTCACACATGGAAGCCATTGAGTTCAGCATCAGAATGACTTCGTCGTCCAGAGGCTTAACTTTCACCATCATTTCATGGCTTTCGCTCGGCGCTTCACCTTCTTCTCCGGTGATCACCCTGAATGGGAAATGTCCAACCAGCTTATTAATTTTATGCGCCGTCAGTTCGGTAATAATCGAACTGCCTTTCGAAGATAAACTCAGTGGCTGCAGTTCTTTAACCGGCGCCCGGTAATCACCGGATTCGGATAACGCCTGAGCAAAGAAGTCTTCATTTAAATCACCCAGTTTTAACCATTCCACCGGACGGTTACGACCCAGTTTTTCATGAGCACGGGCAAACTGGTCACTGGCGATTGCAGACAAAGTAGAGATATCAAGCGCCAGACAGAAACTGGCAATCACTTCGGCCAGCTTGTGCGCACAACCAGGACCAGCACAACCGATTAATTCAAGGCATTCTTTTTGTTGTGGCAGACTGGTACCACCACCCACAGTACCAACAACCAAAGACGGTAGACGCAATGTTGCATAAACATCCCCCTCTTCCGTCAGCTCCATATGCAGCTGACCAATAGCCGACTCGTGCACACAGGCAATGTCTTGACCGGTTGCGGTAAACATCGCACCAATCACGTTGGCAATGTTAATGTTGATACCCACCATACCGGCCGCGATACTGCCGCCGACAAACTGGTTATAAGCAGTAAATAACTGGCGGGCACTGACTTTTAAGACCCGCTGACACACTTCGTCGGTTAATAACGTTTCTGCCAATACCCGAACACCACGACCACGCAGGTAGGAGTTGTAGGTTACTTTTTTATCGTTCGATAAGTTGGCTTCAATCAGGAAATTTTCAAACTCAATACCTTCAAACGGCTGCATCTGTGCCAGAATCCACTGACACGCCTGCCAGGTGCAGGTGGTGGTCATGTTCTGGCCAGCCGCATCACCGGTTTCATAAATAAACTGAACATGAACACTGCGACCCATTAGCTCCGCACGCACTTCCACCAAATTGGCGTAGTTCGAATATTTGCGGGTCTGGGTGGCGATTTCATCCTGATGATCTTTAACCCATTCGGCAAAAAACAGAGCCGATGACAAATCAGATAATACGAACACTGGTACACGCAACATACGCTGACCCAGTACTTTTACACGCACACCGCCCGAACGGGAAATTGCCGTGGCGCCACGCGTAGCGGAGGCCACTAACGCACCTTCCGACGTTGCCATTGGTGCATAAAACAAACCGTTAGCGTGATCACCAAGAATATGCAAAGGACCTGCAATACCAACCGGAATTTCTACAGAACCGATTAAAGCCTCGATATTACTCACCAGTGCTTTAGGTTCGAGGTTAATCTGTTCGACTTCGGTTAATGCAGACTCAGAATTTTCACGCGCAAAACTCAAACGCTGCTGACGAGCTTCCTCTGTGTACAAGCCTCGTGCCGGGACTTTGGGTAAGTTAAATTCATCGTACCGTGGGGCTTCAGTTTTTGCCGGCAATTGACGCAAGGCATAACTGATCTGCCATAACAGGCGGGCATTTTCCTGTCCCTGATCGGTGTCTGTGTCTTCGTTACTCAACAGGATGCGCTGCTGACGTCCATCGTCAGACAGCGTTGATTTGCTCACACGCAAACGGTTCAAGCGGAACTGTTGCCCATTTAAATCAATCGTCAGTTCGCCGCAAGCAACACCTTCAGATAACAACTCGCACGGCTGAGTTAATACACAGATATGGCTCTTAGAGACATCCACCGCTTCGGCATCACGCCACTGCTCACCACACAACAGTTTTATATCAACATCATGACCCTGACCAAAAGCGTAACGGGCTTCACTGGTAAAAACCTGAGCTTTGCTGGTGATTGTTTTATTATTCATAGTATTGGCAGAACTCATGCTGCACCTCCGATTAATAGAGCGGCAATCACCAGGACGTAACCCAGTAGCATCGTAATCGCTACCGCTTTTTCATTGTCTTCACGGCCTTCCAGAGTTGGCGCCTTCAGGAATTTCATTAACGATTTAATGGCTAAACCCCAAACCAAAATGGCCAGCACAGCATACACAATCAGCCAGCTCACATTGGCCAGTAACAACAGTACGATCTGATTGGCAACCATGGCTGATACCAACACGAATACCAGTGTCGTTGCACCTTTAACGCCGAGTATCTTGGTGTAAGAATCTACTGTATCGCGCTCTTCTTCTGGCCCACGGGTTTTACGGGTAATTTCAAAACAAAAACCACTAACAAAGGCCAGACTCATCATGGCGATCAGCACAGGCGTAAACTGTACCTCCGGATTGGCTACGACCGCTAACCACCAAACAATTAACGGCATAATCGCCATGTGCGTTAAGGCGTAAAGCAATAGCTGCTTTTCTAACCATTCACCGCAGAAAAACTCTACTCCCATCAGGCACAGGTAGGCGAACATAATGCCCCATACCATCACACCAACTTCACCGGCAACCAGCCAGGAAAAGACCAGTTGCACAACAATCGCAATGGCGCCCAGCGTTTTCAGGTGAGTCAAGGTAATGCGGCCACTCTGCAATACCCGTTGAGGGTGGTTAATTACATCAATGGCATAATCTTTGTGCTCGTCAAAAATACGAATCAACAGAAATAATGACCATGTCACAAGACAGGCGAGAATATCTGTCCATTGTAATCCGGCACTTTCCGTTCCATCCCGGGCAACAACAGCACAGGCCAAATACAGAATAAAAAATAAAAGGGCGTTTGCTGCTGGAAAACGTTCGTCCATCCAGGCACCAATTCGACGCCACAGGGGATCCGTGTGGCTGACAGAGACTTCAGTCATAACTACTCCATGAAAGGTAAGAATTTAAATTTTTAATCAGAAATAACCGCGTCACTGTCTTTTGTCCGATTCACCGGGACTTTTTCCCGATCAAACAAAAGCAACAACAGCGGCAATAGAATAATGTCGGCAACAAACGCCAGTATCACAGTCAGACTCATCAAAGCCCCCATTCCCCAGGTTGGTGAGAACGGTGATAACACCAGCAAAGCAAAACCCGCAGCCAATACGACTGTGGTGATTAACATCGCAACACCAACGGTTGCAAAAGCAAATTCAACTGCTTGTTCCGGCGTGTTTCCCTGCTCACGGGCGTAACGGTATTTGGTCAGGAAATGCACGCTGTCATCCACGACCAAACCGAGACTCATACAAGCAACAATGCTCAAGCCCAGGTCAACCTGACCAGAGACATACCCCCAGGCGCCGTATGCCAGCAAAGCCGGCAGCATGTTCGGAATCAGACTCAGGGCACCGAGGCGCAGAGAACTCAGGAACCACATCATCGACAAAGAAATTAATATCAGTGCCATTAACGTGCCCAAAAATAAACTGATACTGTTGCGATCAGAAATTTGAGCAAACACCATGTCCAGGCCAGTGCCCGGAGTCAGGTTAAGCGCCGGAGTATTTTCAACAGCCCACACCCGGATTTTTTCATCCAACGCGACCAACTCACGCGAAGTGTGTTTATGCAGATTTAAAGTCAGACGAGTTGCGGTCTTATCGATGTTGATGCGCTCTTCCAGCCCCATACCAAATGGCAAAGACATTTCATACAGTAGCATCGACTGAGCAATTTCATCGGCACTGTCAGGAACACGATAAAATTCGGGTTTATCAGCATGTAATTTCTGACTGATTTCCAACAACTGCCGGTGCAGACTATCGACGTAGCCGACATTCGGCTGTTGCTCCAACCAGTTCACCAACTGCTGCAGCTGCGTCATATAATCCGGGGTGTAAACCGAACCACCCTGCTTCGCTGCGACGGAATACTGGATAAAGTTAACGCCATACAGCTCATTTTCCTGAACTTCTAACGCCTGACGGACTGCAAAACTTTCATCATAGTAGTGGTACCACTGCTCATTAAACTGCAACTTAAATAAACCAGCACCGATACCAATGGTCGCAATTACCGCGATTGCAAAAGTCCGTTTGGGCGCCGGAGCAATTACGGTGCGATAGAAATTCAGCAACAACTGTCCCAGACCAGAATCAGCACGAGCCGCAGGGGGTGCTGGCAATAATTGCAGTAAAGCCACAAACCAGGTCAGACTTAACACACCGGCCAACAATGCCGCCATAGCAACCAGATTACCCAGGTCACGGTAGGGTGGAGACTCACTAAAATTCAGACACAATAAACCCAAAGCTGTCGTCACCGATGTGATCATTACGGGTTTGATATTCAGTGCCTGAGCTTTTGCCAGGGCAGCAGATTTATCCAGACCTTCTCTTAAAGCATGCTGATAAGAAACCAGAATATGCAAACAGTCAGCGACAACAATAATCATAATCATTGATGGGACGGCACCGACAACCGGTGTCAATGTTGCGCCACTCCAACCAAGCACACCAAACACTGCTGCAACCGACAGCAGGGTCAGCGTCAGAGATAACACCGAACCAGCCAGAGATCGGGTTAGTAAAAACAAGGCCGTAAAAATCAATAAATAACTACCGGGGATTAATGCCGCCATATCCCGTTCGACCGCTTCTGCCAGAGCAACGTTAATAACGGCTGTCCCCAGCAGTTTTACATCAAAGTCATCTAAGTCTGATTGCTCCACCAGCTTGCGCGCAGCTGATACCAATTCAGCGGTTGCTTGTGGGTCATTCGCGGGCAAGGATAAATTCACCACCACCTGGGTTAATCTGCCATCCTGACTCAACAAACGACCGGCTATCTGAGGATGAGATTGAGCGAAGCCTGTAATATCCTGAAGGGAATGTTCCTCATCGGCGCCGTATAAATCACGAACAAATATATCATCTTGATCGGATTCTATTCGCTGATAATTGCTGAGAGAATCAACTCGCCGGGCATAAGGCAGACGCCATGAGGCTTCAGTCAACTGTTCTACAGCAGCCAGACGCGACGCCGTAAAGACACTATCAGCATCATTACTTTGCAGCAGAAAAATAAGCGAATCCTGCTTATTAAAGTCGGCTTCCAGCTTTTCAAAAGCCTGTAGCTGAGGATTATCCGCACTGAAATAGGTACGAAAATCCGTTGTGAGTTGCAGCTGGCCTGCTCCTCCAGCCATCAGCAATATAAGAGTCGTGAGCACTAAGAAGGTGCGCCACGGGTTATTCCTTGAGAATGCAATAGTCATAACAACCGCCCGAGAATTCCTAACAACGGGTTCTGTAAACAAACTTATCATCTATGAAAAGCTGGCTGGCTGTTTTTGTTATTGTGGCCTACTGAACCGAGCCGCATATTAGCTCAAGCTAATCCGGTTAGACTAGGACATTTCATAAAATCTTCAATAAAATGTCGTACTTACAGAACAATTTTACAAAAGGCCATTTTGCTTATTACAACTGTCGTAATAAAGCATCACAAAAAAGGACAAACAACACGCCATAAAGGACAAAGTGATATCATCACCTACCCTTAATAAGCTCTTAAAATAGTAAAAATAAGCTACAGAAATGATGGCCACTGATAAATTCCAGTGGCACTAATAATAAAAAAGTCAACTAAAATCATGGATTAACTACTTGATTTCTGCCACTGCCTTTCCCCCGATAAAGGGCCTCATCAGCCCGGCCAACCAACTGATCGAAGCTGTCTTCTTTCATCAACTCTGCGATCCCAATGGTAGTTGTGGTAAAAATTTCATGATCGTCTACGGTGACTGACGTCTTCTCCAGACAACTGCGGATACGCTCAGCAACAACAATTGCTTCGCTTGCAGTGGTTGCAGGCAACAATAACAGAAACTCTTCTCCCCCCCAGCGCGCGGCATAATCACCATTGCGTAATTCCTGCTTCAGAACTTCAGAAAAATTCCGAATCACCGCATCGCCTGTTTGGTGACCAAACAAATCGTTAACCCGTTTGAAATTATCCAGATCGCATAAAAGTACAGCCAGCTGAAGATCATTTTCCTGATGATAGCGGATGGCACGCATCGCCCAACGATGCAAACTGCGACGATTGAGCAGGCCCGTTAGGGAATCCGTCGTTGCCAGTTGGCGTAACTTACGTTCGTTATTCACCACCAGTCGATAATATAAACCGGACAAAAACACCATCACGGTTAATACAGCGATCAAATTGAAGTAGTAAAGACTGCCAAGCACCAGACTACCGATGTCGTAAACCGGTTCAACGTGTCGCAACATGTAATCCATGATCACGTACAACATCATCATACCCATCACCAACGGCATCTTCTCTAATCCGTCCCTGAGTGGACTGATCATAACAACCGGCGGAATGATCATGGCGTAGAAATGAAAACCACTGTCCCAGCCCAGCAAAAAGACAGCCAGCCCAGCATGCCCGAGAATCTCCACCACCACCGCAGCCCAGGCTGAAAAGCGATAACGGCGGGTCAGAATCACAAAGAAGACCGCGACATACAGCAAGACACTGAAGACGTTAACCACCCCCAGCAGCCAGATATCGTGGTAGAAAAACAAACAAGAGAAAGCAACGTGTATAAACGCTGCGATTACGCTGATCTGGAGCATCAGCTTGCGAAACAAATATTCGCCGTCCTGAACTTCTGCTCCCTTCAGCGCCGCCAAAAGATCCATCGAGAATGTGCCATTTTTTTAAATTATTAGTAATACAAAAAGTATTGGTGACGATAGGCTTCTTTACAAATGCATCCCTGTTGTAAAAGCGTAACAACAGGTGTCTGCTGTCTTTACATGCCAACCGACAGCAAACGACAACGTTATCTGATCGATACCGAACATGATTGTTCCCACAATGTGGCATTTAGCACATAATGACAGCTACGACAGTTAACAAATCAAGGAAGAATAATGTCGATCGAATTTCTATACCCCAAATCCCCAACCGGTATCCCGCAAGACCTGACCAAAGCAAAGGCAAGCTATCAACGACAAGCCATGCTGGCGATGCTGGGTCTTATTACTTTTATGTCAGTTTATCTTGCACTGGCTGTTTGTTTTGGTCTGATTACCTATAACACGGCGCATCAAATGATTGGCCAGGAGCTGGATCTGATGAGCCTGCTGATCGTTTTCTGTTCCGGACTGCTGACCATCTTCATGGTCAAATCGTTGTTGGTAGTCAAAAAGCCGGGCAACCCCGGAGGCGTCGAGGTAAGCGCTGACGACGAGCCAGAGCTCTTTGCATTTTTGCACCAACTATCGGATGAGATAGGCGCCCCACGCCCTCATCGTGTATTTATCACCCCTGAAGTAAATGCCGCTGTTTTTTACGACCTGTCGCTATTCAACCTGTTCTTTCCATCGAAACAGAATCTGATCATCGGTCTTGGATTGGTAAATGTACTGAACCTTGGCGAGTTGAAAGCGGTATTAGCACACGAGTTTGGCCATTTTGCTCAAGGGTCGATGGTAGTTGGCCGCTGGGTCTATATTGCACAACAAATCATCGGCCATATGGTTGCTACCAGAGATTGGTTGGATAAGGTTGTTCGCTTCATATCAAAGATCGATCTGCGGATTGCCTGGTTGGGCTGGCTACTGGGCCTGATTATCTGGTCAATCCGATCATTGATGGATACGTTATTCAGTTTAGTCGTTATGGCTGAGCGAGCATTGAGCCGTGAGATGGAGTTTAATGCAGACCTTGTGGCAGTCTCTGTTACCGGCAGTGATGCGCTGATCAATGCATTACATAAGCTACAAGCTGCCGATAGCGCCTGGCAAACCGCGCTCAATGTTGCCTCATCGGAAGCAAGAAACGGCAAGTTGTTGAGAGATTTGTTTGCTGCGCAAAAAGCCGCCATCGCAGAAGTCGGACGTGTTCTTGATGACAAAGACTATGGTGCAACGCCTGAAAAACCTGAACATGTTGATGCAGCAAAGCATCGCATTTTCACTGAAAGTATGGCTAACCCTCCGCAAATGTGGTCGACCCACCCACTGAACAGCGATCGCGAAGAAAATGCCAAGGCACGTTATTTTCCGGCTGAAATTGATAGCCGCGATGCCTGGCTGATTTTTTCTGATTCAGAAAGAATGCGTGAAGCCGTCAGCTCCGGCTTTTATCGCCTGGAAGAAGATACCGAAGTTGCATATGAATCCCCCACTGACGCGGTAGCCAAACGATTTGCTCATGATATTTATGATCCTAAATACCGAGGCACGTACCTGAGTCGTAACTGGGTGCGTAATTTCGAAAGCCCGGAACAGATTTTTAATTTGGCTCCGGTCGAAGGTCTGGCAGCTGAGACCATCGCAGAGCTGTATCCGCAGGAGCTGTCTGAACAACTGGCGGCCGCCCGCAACCTGGATATGGAACGACATTCCCTGGAAGCCTTAGCTTCCGGTGAAATGAAACCATCCGGTGGTGTAATCCGACACCGCGGTCACGAAATCAAGAAAGATGAAATTCCTCAGGCGCTTGAAGAAATTGCAAATGAACGTCGCGAAATAGCAGATCAGCTGAAACAGCACGACTCGTTATGCCGCAATGCTCATATAGCGGCCGCCAGTCAGTGGAATAGCGGTTGGGATCGTTATTTGCGTAGCCTGACCAGCTTAATGCACTGTGGCGCTCACTTAAAAGCCGTGGTTGATAACGAATCGGCCTTGTTATCCAACACCTGGTCGGTGATTACCGCAGATGGACAAATTGGATACTTTGAAAAGCGTCGTATGATCAATGCCTGTAAAAGCATTCACCAGGTAATGAAGACTGTTGATGATGCGGCCAAACAAATACAGTTATCGCCAGACGTAATGCAAACAGCAGGCATCGAAAACTGGCCGGAGCAGTATCCGGAATTTGACCTGATTGAAGTATCGAAGAAAAACTGGCAAGACTGGTGTGGTGCTGCATCAGAAAGAATGTCGAATATTTCTTACGTGTTTGGCTTGATTGAGGATATCGCTCAGGATCTGCTGATACGGGCTGAAAAAACGGTAGAGCAACACACACGCGCTGAAACTCAGCCCGAACAGGAACAAACGGACTTCTCTGTAATTCCTGATGATTACCCGGTGCTGTTACCGGGCAACGAACACGTTTTGCAGCGGAAGCTGGATTTATGGAACCGCTTCCAGCTAGCGCATGGATTCTTGCCCACGCTTAGCCGCTTAATGGTTTCGGCCGGCGTGATCGGCGGGACAATTTATGGTGGATTCTTTTACTAACTGAGTTACTGCCCACACTTTTTAATGGAAGGGTGTGGGCAGTCGTTTCAGCATGGTAATCTCAAGACCTGGCTGAATTCCTCATCAACAGTCAGCGCGACCGAGTCATAAGCATACCGATGAAAAGGCAGCATATTCGTTTAACAGCTCAGCTGAAAATTACCGCCGTCATTGTGATTGCTCTGACATTGGTCGAAGCGATCAATCTCTTCACAGCACGCTCTCTGAATATCTGGGGCATTCTTCCCCGCTCGGAAGAGCATTGGATCGGTATTTTCGCAGCACCGTTTCTGCACGGCAGTGTTTCTCACTTTTCCAGTAACATTATTCCTCTGGCGATCTTTACCATGCTGGTATTGCAACATGGGCTTAAACGCTTCTGCTACGCCTCGGTGTTTATTATTCTGGTAACTGGTGTACTTGTTTGGCTGTTTGGCCGCCCAGCAATTCACGTGGGCGCCAGTGGCTTGATTTATGGCTACTTTGGTTTTCTGCTTGTTGCTGGATTTGTTAGTCGCGAATTTAAGCTGATTAGTATTTCGTTGCTGGTCGGTTTTTTGTACGGCGGTATGATCTGGGGGGTATTACCGCTATCGCCGTATATCTCGTTTGAGTCGCATTTATTTGGGGCTTTGTCAGGGGCTGTGGCAGGATTTATCTGGGGGAAGGATAAGAGTCGCTGACATCAATACAGAATGCACTTTGCTTGTTCGGCCTACGAATCTTCAATTAGTCTCAAATAAGGTCTTCGTTATAAACAATAATTGATGGCTTATCGCCATCAGAGTCGAAATGTTTATGCTCCCACTCATCACCTTGCTGTTCAATTTCATCAGCGCATTGCTGTAAGAACTTAGCCAGCTCTCTTAATTTTTTGGGGTTGGAGAGCAGAGTTACTTCGCTGAGTGATTCAGGTGAATCAGAGGTTTTTTTTGGCAATAACCGAATATTTTCATTAGAAGGTCTTTAATTCAATAGAGAAAGGTCGACATTGATGCGAACAGCATCATCCCAATTAGGGCTGGATGATTTCATCAAATACGTATTATCTACTTTTCCGTCAACAGCTTGATATACGATCAAATCTCCAGTTGAGTTCATGGCCACAGGAATAGCATCTGAACAAAATCGTCGAAGTTTATGCACTTCATACATAACCATAGCCTCTTCACTACCAAATAACATCACAATATCTTCGACTTTTATATGTGGCGCTTCTATCCCATTTTCTTGCAATAGGATATTTTTTAAGTCCTCAGGCATAGGGGCTTTAAAGAATAACTCCCATAAACGTATATGCTCATCACTTGCTGACTCTTTTCTTTTATGTGAGTTCAAAATTCCATATCGTTCAATGGCCTCAGTTTGATACATCATATAAGACAAGCATTTTATAAAATAAGACATACCGCAGAATTCACAATAAAATGGGGGTCTTATTGTTCGGACAGATTCACTTCCACAAGCTGTACACTTAAATGGATTTGCAATCTTGTAACTTATATATAAGGCGATGCAGAGTGATAGCGGCGACAGAGCGACCAGTAGAATGTGATTATATTGATCGTTTAAAGCCTGACTGCCAAGCAGACCTACACCAAAGAGCAAAATAAATATTGCGAAGAAGGCAATGTATTTGCCCCACCATTTAAAGTAAGCCTTGATTCGAAAAATCTTGTCATTTCTATAACGAGATTGTGCTTCTTCCAGTGTCAGCGTCGAAGTTTTATAAGATTCCATTTTCTGATTCACCATGTAGACACTAAAAACCCGCTGCCTATTTCTAGAGCAACGGGTTTCTTTTCTATAAAACTAAGTTCTCTTTAAAAGAACTTAGTTCTCCTCACACCATACACGAGCGTTACGGAACATACGCATCCAGGCGCCGTCTTCATCCCAGTGATCCGGTGCCCAGCTGTTTTGCACAGCGCGGAACACACGCTCCGGGTGAGGCATCATAATGGTGACGCGACCATCGTTCGCGGTCAGGCCGGTAATACCTTGTGGAGAACCGTTCGGGTTAGCCGGGTATTGTTCGGTGGTTTCGCCGTAGTTATTCACATAACGCAGAGCAATCTGACCGGCCAGCTCGTCGATATCCGCTTCATCCGCGAATTCCGCACGACCTTCACCGTGTGCCACTGCGATCGGCATTTGTGAGCCCGCCATGCCCGCCAGGAATACAGAATCAGATTCCTGAATTTCGACCAGAGAAACACGTGCTTCAAACTGTTCGCTCATGTTGCGAACGAAGTGTGGCCAGTGTTCTGCACCCGGAATCAGTTCGTGCAGGTTCGACAGCATCTGACAGCCGTTACACACACCCAGTGCGAAGGTATCAGCACGCTCGAAGAATGCTGCAAACTGGCTACGCGCCTGTTCGTTAAACAGGATGGATTTCGCCCAACCTTCACCCGCACCTAATACGTCACCGTATGAGAAGCCGCCACAAGCAACCAAGCCACGGAACTGATCCAGCGTTACTGCACCAGACAGAACGTCACTCATATGCACGTCGATGGTGGTGAAGCCAGCGCGATCAAACGCGGCTGCCATTTCGATCTGGCCGTTTACACCCTGCTCACGCAGAATCGCGACTTTTGGAGCATCTTCAGAGCCAGCCGCAGGAAGGTCTGAAGTGATGTCTTCATTAATGTCGAAGCTCAGCTCGGCATTTAAGCCCGGATCTTCGGCATCCAGCAGGGTGTCGAATTCTTGCTGAGCGCAGTCAGCGTTATCACGCAGCGCCTGCATCTCATAGCTGGTTTGTGTCCAGGCACGCTGCCAGTTCACACGGGATTCGCTCAGGAATTCTTCGTCCTGGAAGCTGAAGGTAATCTGGTCGTCTTCGTTCAGAGTACCAATCACTTGCGTGCAATCACCCAGGCCGGCCGCTTCGAATTGAGCCAGTACTTCTTCCAGATCGTCACGACGAACCTGAATGACACCACCCAGTTCTTCGGCGAACAGCGCAGCGGCCAGTTCGTCTTCAGACTCGGCCAGCAGGTCCATCTTCACGTCCATACCCACATGACCAGCGAAGGCCATTTCGGTCAAGGTAGTGAATAAACCACCGTCAGAACGGTCGTGATAAGCCAGCAATTTATTGTCGGCGTTTAAGCCCTGCATCACAGCGAAGAAGGCCTTCAGATCTTCGGCATCGTCCAGATCGGCCGGTACGCTACCGACTTCACCGTAAACCTGTGCCAGACAAGAAGCGCCCAGACGGTTCTGGCCACGACCCAGGTCGATTAATAACAGGTCAGTTTCGCCTTGGTCTGCACGCAGCTGAGGCGTCAGCACTTTGCGAGCATCAGTGACAGGCGCAAAACCGGTAATAATCAACGACATTGGCGCGGTAACGGCTTTGTCTTCGCCATTGTCTTGCCAACGAGTCTTCATCGACATGGAGTCTTTACCCACAGGGATGGTTACCTGCAGTTCTGGGCACAATTCCATACCAACCGCTTTTACGGTTTCGTATAACTTCTGGTCTTCACCGTCGTGACCGGCAGCGCACATCCAGTTAGCCGACATCTTTACGTCAGCCAGTTTGGCAATGGGTGCAGCGGCTAAGTTAGTAATGGCTTCGGCTACGGCCAAACGACCGGACGCCGGGCTATCCAGCAGCGCAACCGGGGTGCGTTCGCCCATTGCCATCGCCTCACCGACATAACTGTCGTAGGAGGAAGTGGTGACCGCCACGTCGGCCACCGGCACCTGCCAAGGGCCAACAAACTGATCGCGTGCCACGGTACCGGTAATGGAACGGTCACCAATGGTAATCAGGAAGCTTTTAGAAGCTACGGTCGGTAATTTCAGAACACGCTCAGCCGCTTCCGCCAATTGGATGCCCGCGCTTTCGAAGTTCTCAGCTTTCAGCGCACGTGATTTCACATCACGGTGCATACGTGGCGTTTTGCCTAACAACACAGACAGCGGCAAATCCACTGGCTTATTGTCGAAGTGGCTGTCGGTGACGGTTAAATGTTCTTCTTCGGTGGCGTAACCCACTACCGCGTATGGGCAGCGCTCACGCTCACAAATCGCATCGAAGGTATCCATATCTTCTTCAGCAACCGCCATCACATAGCGTTCCTGAGATTCGTTCGACCAGATCGCCAGCGGGCTCATGCCGGGTTCGTCGTTGGGAACGTTACGCAGCTCGAAGTTACCACCACGGCCACCATCACCAACCAGCTCAGGGAAGGCGTTGGATAAACCACCGGCACCCACATCGTGAATAAAGGCGATTGGGTTTTCATCACCCAGCTGCCAGCAGCGGTCGATCACTTCCTGACAACGACGTTCCATTTCCGGGTTTTCACGCTGAACGGACGCGAAGTCCAGATCGGCATTGGATTGACCGGAAGACATAGAAGACGCTGCACCGCCACCCAGACCGATTTGCATCGCCGGGCCACCCAGTGCGATCAGACGAGCGCCAACCGGGATATCCCCTTTTTGTACATGTTCGTCACGGATGTTGCCGTAACCACCGGCAATCATAATGGGCTTGTGGTAGCCACGGACTTCGCCGTCGTGCTGCAGCTCGAAAGTACGGAAGTAACCGTTCAGTGCCGGGCGACCAAATTCGTTGTTAAATGCCGCACCACCAATCGGGCCTTCCAACATAATATCGAGCGCCGATACGATACGGTCTGGCTTACCATATTGGCTTTCCCATGGCTGTTCGAAACCCGGGATTTTTAAGTCGGATACGGTGAAACCAGTTAAACCTGCTTTTGGCTTGGAACCTCTGCCTGTTGCACCTTCGTCACGAATTTCACCACCAGAACCCGTCGCAGCGCCGGAATGAGGTGCAATGGCGGTTGGGTGGTTGTGGGTTTCAACCTTCATCAGGATATGCATATCTTCTTCGTGATACGCGTAGCCTTTATTTTCCGGGTTCGGAAAGAAGCGACCAGCTTTATGGCCAGTAATTACAGAAGCGTTGTCTTTGTAAGCCGACAGAATATTTTCGTTGTAACACTCGTAGGTGTTCTTAATCATCTGGAACAGTGACTTATCCTGTTCCTCGCCATCAATACTCCAACTGGCATTGAAGATTTTATGACGACAGTGCTCTGAGTTTGCCTGGGCAAACATCATTAGCTCAACATCGGTTGGGTTACGGTCGAGTTTTCGGTAGTTTTCAACCAGATAGTCGATTTCATCATCGGCCAGTGCCAGGCCCAGATTTTTATCGGCGGCAACCAATGCGTCACGACCACCTACCAAAATTTCGACCGTACTCAATGGCGCCGGTTCGGCATGGGAGAACAGCTTTTCTGCATCGCCGCTGTCGGCAAGTACCGTTTCAACCATACGATCGTGGAGAGCAGCCGCGATAGCGTCGCGGTCAGCGGCAGTAGCAGCCCCATCAAGTTTCACGTAATAAACGATGCCACGCTCCAAGCGCAGTACTTTATCCAAGCCACAGTTATGAGCGATATCAGATGCTTTGGAAGACCACGGCGAAATGGTGCCAAACCTTGGTACCACCAGAAACGCTTCGCCGGCGCTTTCTTTTACATCAGCCTTCGGACCGTATTTCAGCAGCCGGGCCAGAACCTGGAGTTCGTTGCCGTCCAGTTCGGCACTGGTATCGGCAAAATGCACAAATTCGCCGTAAACAGAGGTCACTGCCGGTACAACCGATTGCAGTTTTGACAGGACTTTATTCTGACGGAATTCAGAAAGCGCTGGTGCGCCACGCAACTCTAACATGGTGGAAAAACTCCAGTGGTTGGGAGCAAATAGAGGGAGCCAAAAATGAAGCGCGAATAATACCGGACAGGCCGGTCGCACACCAGACAGGAAGCGGGCTTTCACGCAGTAAAAATGCGGGTTTTCCAGCCATATAAGACACCGCAAGTTTTGATTGTCTACCAGACGATCAAAACTGATCAACAAGACAGTTTTTTACTTACAATTTGTTGCTTGCAAAATCTCTATTCAGCGGGCCATAAATAGTCACATCACGCCTTTGAGGCCTCATGAAAAAGTATAAAAAACTGAATAAAAGCTGAATTGTTTCATTTATAGCAACATAGAGTTGCCTTCGTTCCGAATTAAAGAAAATTCTATATATATCAATACGTTAGATCAATATCACGACAAACTTCTGTAACCATATTGAAACCTTACGTACTGCATCGATTGTTTTTTAAGCAACTCACGCGATAAAATGGGCCATCAAATCCAAAAACGCACCATTATAGTGCATGAAAATAGAAATCATTATGATTCGTGGCTCATCCAGTCTAGTTCTAAAATCGCTGATTGCTCTTATGTGCTTCCTGGCACTGACGGGCAGCGTGCGCCCGACAGGACTTGAGCAAACCCGCATGAGCGGTGAGATCGTGATGATTACCCGCAACAGCCCAACTACCTACTACGAAGACCGCAGTGGTGTAACCGGCTACGAATACGAACTTGCTTCTGCCTTTGCCGATTACCTGGGCGTTGATCTCAAGGTAGAAGTCGCAGACAACTTATCCGACATCTTCACTAAATTGGACAAAGGTCAGGCAGCGTTCGCAGCAGCCGGTCTGACCGTTACGGATGAAAGGAAACGCTGGGCCCACTTCTCCAAACCCTATCTCAATGTCTCCGAGCAGGTTATTTACCGGCGTGGTGGCATGCGGCCAAAACAAGTCATTGACCTGGCCAACGGTCAATTAGTGGTGTCATCGGATTCCAGTCACTCGCAACGCTTGCTCAACTTACAAGCAGATGAAGTACCCGAACTGACCTGGAGCGAAAGTCCAGATCTTGAGGTCAGCGATTTGCTGCAGATGGTTTCGAGCGGAAACATTGATTTCACCATTGTTGATTCCAATGAGTTCGACGTATTGAAAGCGTATTTCCCCAATCTGGCGGTTGCCTTCGAGCTGTCTGGCGAACAAAACATTGCCTGGGCCTTCGAGTTATCCCGTGATAGCAGCCTGCACGAAGCAGCCAACGAGTTCTTCAACCAGGGCGCAACCCGTGACAAGCTCGCGGCTTTGTCTGAGAGGTTTTACGGGCATCTTGACCAGCTGAACTATGTCGGAGCAAAACACTTTCTGCGTCAGACAAAACGAAAGCTGGATCGTTACAAAGGGGACTTCCAACAAGCTGCGGATAAACACCAGTTTGACTGGCGTTTGTTAGCCGCTATGGGTTATCAGGAAAGTCACTGGAACCCTGACGCCAAAAGTTTTACCGGTGTCCGTGGTCTGATGATGTTGACCCGCAACACCGCGAAAGAACTCGGCATCAAAAACCGTTTAGATGCCAAACAGAGTATTGCAGGTGGTGGCCTGTACCTGGCGAAATTACGTAAGCGTATTGGTGCTGAGGTGACAGAGCCAGATCGCACCTGGATGGCTCTGGCTGCATATAACGTTGGGCTGGGTCATCTGCGCGATGCCCGCAAACTCACCAAGGAAATGGGCGGTAACCCGAACCTTTGGCTCGATGTGAAAGACACTCTGCCGCTGCTTACTCAGAAGCGCTATTACCGACACACCGCTCATGGCTATGCTCGCGGGCATGAGCCGGTGACCTATGTGCAGAATATTCGTCGTTACTACGACGTACTGGTATGGCAGGACAAGCAGCAACCGGTATTTCTTGAAGAAGAGCAACATATTCTGCTGTCGTCTTCGTTAATGACTGTTATTCCTCCACTCCTTTAGTCATCAAATTTGCTGGCTTAAAAGAGTTTTCGCGGGTTCAGGATTTCCTGAAGCCCGCTTTTTTTTTGTGTTTTTTTCATCATCGATTAAAAATCAGAATCGTAAAAAAGGCGGGAAAATCCCGCCTTAAAATCCTTCAGAGTAGCTGGCTACTCCTGCGACAGCCTCTCAACCGAATCCTCTTTAGGCTGCATCACCGTCGCCAACTTCTGAGCGACAGAAAGCTGGTTTTTATCGCTGGTTTTCGCCTGAGCTTTTTTCGCTTGTTTTTCAACAGATTCAACAAACTCCAGCACCAGCTCGGCACTTTCATCCGGCGACTCCAGCATCGGCGCATGACCTAAATCCGGGAAAATAAAGCTGCGACTGTCTGACAGATGTTGTTCAAATACGGCTACGCTGCTGACATCCAGTGCCCGGTCTTTTTCACCCCACAGGATCAATACCGGTTGATGAATTTGCTGCAGCATCTTCAGGTTATCGTCACTGTTTTTTGCCTGTTCTGCCATAGCGTGAATGTCGGCAAAAATCTTGGTATTAATTGCTTGGCGCGCCTGAGCGCGACGAGCCAGCACATTGCTAGCAGGCCATGGAAGAAACGGCTGTTTAACCATTGCAAAATTGCGTAACGCATCGAAGTCTTCAACGCTGTTAACGATCAGAGGGTTTTTGCCGCCGTTATCGATGATTTTCTGAAGGTCGGATTTCTTCGGCGGATGAACGCCTGCCGCGTCAATTAAGGTAATGGATTGCACCTTATCCGGGCGGCCGTAGCTGTACATCAACGCAATTCCTCCCCCCATAGAATTGCCCATTATGTGCAGATCGTTAAGCGCCAATGCTTCAGTGAAACCATCCAGCCATACTGCCTGCTGCACAAAATCATAAGTGAACTCGGGGTTGTAACTGGTTTCACCGTGGCCCGGTAAATCCGGGGCAATCACCCGATAATCATCAAAACTGCGAGCGAATCGTAGCCAGTTATCTTTATCCACAGCAAAACCATGCAGCATCAGCAGTACCGGTTTACTGCCATCCTCCGGTGCGGAATCGAGATAAGTCCAATCATGATCAGCCACAGACATGTGCTGGAGTTCCAGACCAGACATTGAGCGTTCAACTTTAAGACCTGCGTCAAACAAAGAATCCTGCACATGGACACAGGCAGTAAGCGAGATAAGACTGACGACCAAGAGCAGTCGGATGATACGTAACATTGTTTGTTCCCTGAGTATGGTGATTTTTTATTGTATATAGCCACCAACCCAGACGTTATTTTCCGGTTGGTGGTGTCCGTTGCTTCAGGCGTTTTTTCGCCGCCCGCCGCATCGCGAAGAATTCAGACATAATAGCGGAACATTCAACCGCCAGTACACCACTGGTGCGCTCAATGGCGTGATTAAAGAAAGGTTGATCTAATAGCGCCATGGCACTTTCTACAGCGCCGGATTTTGGTTCGGTAGTGCCATAAACAAGCCTTTGAATACGACTGTGAATCAGCAATCCCGAGCACATAGTGCAGGGTTCAACGGTGACATACAGCGTCGCACCAGACAACCGGTAATTACCGATATTTTTTGCCGCATCACGTAATGCCACCATCTCTGCGTGAGCACTCGGATCAAGGGAAGTAATCGGCTGATTGTAACCACGCCCAATGATCTCACCGTCCAATACCACTACCGCACCAACGGGCACCTCACCAGCGTCAAATGCCAACTGTGCCTGAAACAAGGCCTGCTGCATAAAAAATGAATCAGAATGCTCACGCGGTTCGGACAAATGGATGTCGGACAAGGTTTTGGCCATCTTTCGCTGAAAAGACGCATCATAAACCACGCGTCGCAGAAACGACACCAACGCGCTCAGGGCTAGTGCCTGGCGGCTAACCACTATCTGCAAACCCGATAACCGGACCGTTCAACCATATGACTGCGTCAGATACACACAAACCTCTGCAGATACAAGCAACACCCTGTTGTTCTGTCCTCGCACATTCTGACGGCTGGCCGCACCTGTTCAATGACGCCAGCATTGGCCATTCATCCCCTCTTTGGATGCAACAATTGTTGCTAAACTTCGCTGCATTAACAAAAGGGGCAAGTATCTATGTGGACTTTAACGGTAGAACCGCGATTTAACGAGACCGATGCGCTGGGGCATATTAACAACACCACCCTGCCGATCTGGTTTGAACAGGCACGTACGCCAATCTTTCGCTATTTCACTCCGGACCTGAACCCGAATGACTGGCACCTGATAATTGCCAAAATAGATGTAGAATTTATGGCCGAATTATATCTGCAGCACCCAGTGGAAATTCGCACTTACTTCAGCAAAATCGGAACGTCATCAATGACAATTGTGCATGAGGCATGGCAACAAGGAAGGATGTGCGCCAAAGGGCACGCCGTTATGGTGCACTATGACCACCAAGAAAAAGGCTCTAAAGCGATTCCAGCTGGAATCAAAGCCACATTAACCGAGCATCTGGTGGAACTCTAATCACCTTGAATCAGCCCGGAATTCTGGGGTCCGGGCTGCGTTGTTCAGTGTTCCAGAATATCTCGCTTAAAGTCTCCCTTAAACTGGGGGATTTCATGCAGCTCCTGTTCACCCTCCATGCTGAAGTACATTGAGCTTTGTTCCGGCGGGAATATTTTTACGTTACTCTGAGCACTGATTGGTCGCTGTCCATGCATCATATCTTTTAACATCAGATAGATTTCTTCATAACTTTCAGCCTTCAGCTCGACTTCCACTTCGGTCATAAAACGAAATGACATTTTAGCCATGGTTGCTCTCCTCTGCGGGTTCACCGTCAGACTTTTAAGGGGGATCATTTCGAGCCTAGTTCAGACCCTTTTTTCTCGCGCTGAAAAAATGTGCAATAGCACTACTGAGCCTAATAATTTCGCCATAAAGATTGCTCTGGTATAAGCTTGCACCAGCAAAATCAATTTATTTGCCAGAACGGCTGGTTAAATCGAAAGAGATTACAGGAATGACAGAACAGGCAATTAAGCGCGTTGCTATTTATTGTGGTGCAAAACATGGAAATAATCCGGCGTTTGAACAAAGCGCCCGCGATCTTGCCGGCTGGCTGGCAAAAAATAATATGGAGATTGTATATGGTGGTGGCCATACCGGTTTAATGGGCGTAATCGCTGATGCGGCCTTGGATGCCGGTGGAAAGGTTATTGGTGTCATTCCAGATACGCTCTACCAGCGCGAGGTTGCTCATCAGGGGCTAACTTGCCTGGAACATGTAGACAGCATGCATGAACGCAAAGCGCGAATGGCTGAGCTGGCAGACGCTTTTATTGCACTGCCGGGCGGAATTGGTACGCTGGATGAATTAATTGAGGTCTGGTGCTGGGCAGGACTTGGAGATCACGATAAACCCATTATTTGTTTTGATGTCGATGACTTCTGGCAACCGTTTTTTAATTTATTAAAACACGTGGAATCGACCGGTTTTTCTCATCACCAAAAGCCGATGTTACGAGCGAATAACTGCGATGAGTTAGCGGCGTTATTTACGTTGAAGGTAACACCGAAGATCAACTGAAGGCAGACCATCAGCAATCTTTTTCTTCAGCGTATCGCAGGTGCAGCTAATCCCCTGCTATACGCTGTCACCATCACCATGTTGCTTTCCTCTGTAAGTTGAACTCAGTCGGCCAACAATAAATGCTGACTCTCGGCAGCAAATCCTGCTCCAACTTCAGCGTAATAATTGAAGACGACGTCGACCCCCAGAGCTAAGAGCTGTTCACGCTCATCCTCATAACGCGCTACCGTAGCCACCTTACCTTGATAATTCGACATTCTCAGCATCTCCAATGTGCTCAGGATTTCCTGCTGTGACGGTAATGCCAACATCACCAAACGAATATTCTGTGTACAAACCCGTTGCCAGAATTCCATATCATCTGAGTCACCTAACACGATCGAAAACCCCTGTTGTTTCAGCTTCTGCACTCGCTCAGGGTCGGATTCAATACCCCAAACCTTCTCACCGTATTCAGGCTGCAATGCGCTGTAAGCTCCCTTGCCAACCCGTCCCATGCCCAACACCAGCACTTCCGCCCCCACCGGACGATCAAACTTATGATGGGCGCCGTTGCGTTCGAATCGATTAATGCTGTCTTTGTGAATCGCATAATAGTGGTGCGCTTTGCGATACATAAAGCTCGACAATATAAAAGAAACCGACATCACCAGCGCAATAATCACCAACCAGTCTTGAGACATCCAACCATTCCCCACACTCAGGTGGGCGACAATCAGACCAAATTCCGAGTAATTGGTCAGCGCCAATGCAGTTAAAAATGATGCGCGCCCAGAGACTTTGAACGCCAGCAACAGAAAGAAGAACAGCAACAGCTTAACCACCAGCAGTGCCATCAAAATTGCACTTGTTAACGCCATATCCAACGTGGGGAGTGCGGTGAAACCAATCGACAGAAAAAAGCCTATCAAGAACAAATCCTTAAAACTCATCAAAGATTTATACAATTCAGACGCCTTGGCATGGCTGGCCAGCAACATACCGATAATCAGTGCTCCCAGGTCACCTTTCATATCCACCAAATAGAAAAGTTCAGCACCACCTAAGGCCAGAAAAAACCCTGCTAACGATAATAACTCTCCGTGACCAGCGCGATTCAGCACCAGGCCAAGAACCGGCTTCATCAACCACAAACCAAGTAATGCCAGCGCCCAATAAGATGGTAACTTACCGGTAGACACCACCAGAAAAACCACAGCGACAATATCCTGAATAATCAAAATACCCAGCGCCAGTTTACCGTGGCGTACTTTCAGCTCAGACGCCTCTTCCAGCATCTTCACCACACAGACAGTAGAAGAAAAACTCAGCGCAAAACCAATCAATGCCTGGGTATGCAGTGGCACATCAAAATAATGACTCACCCCTAACCAGCCAGCCATCGAAATAATGGCCATTAACAGCCCGACCCATAATCCGGTATGAAGCGCAGAACTGGCCCACACCTCCGGTTTAATCAGAGCCTTGACGTTAATCTTTAACCCAATGGTAAACAGCATCAGAGTGATGCCCATATTGGCCAGTGTTTCCAGGCTTTCGGCCGGTTCAACGCCCACTGCGTGCAAAACAAAACCGGCCGCTAAATAACCGACTAACGGTGGCATACTCAATTGTTTAACGCCGAAGCCACACAGAAAGGCGACCAGAATCCAGAGAAAGTCCATAAATAAGATAAAACAGTATTCAAAATCAGATGGGCGTATAGTATCCCACAGACTTATATAACGGCAGCGCAGAAATGGATAAACACAACATTCTCGACTTCTGGTTTGACGCAGCTCAGGATAATAGCGCTGTGGCGTTAAGCGATGATGACATCAGCAAACGCCAGTCGGCGCTCTGGTGGCAGAAAAACCCGGCGGTCGATACCGATATTCGTCAACGTTTTGAGCCGGTATTAAAAGCGCTGTTACGCGGCCAGTTTAATGACTGGTTAGAAGATGCCGAAGGCAGGCTGGCTGCCATCATTGTGTTGGATCAATTCAGCCGCAATATGTACCGCAACAGCGCGCTGTCATACACCCAGGACAGCCTGGCTCTGCACTGGTGCCTGGAAGGCATTCGCCTCGGCCACGACAAGCAGTTACGTCCGATTCAGCGAGTATTCTTCTATATGCCGCTGGAACACGCCGAGAGTCCCCAGATGCAAGCTTTGTGTCTGGAAAAGTTTCAGCAGCTGAAAGCCGATTCACCCGACTCTTTCGAGTCAGCCGCCGATGGCTTTATCGACTTTGCCCGAAGGCATCAGGTTATTGTGGATCGCTTCGGGCACTTCCCACATCGAAACGCCATTCTGGGACGTGAAAGCACTACCGAGGAAATCGAGTTTCTGCAGCAGCCCGGCTCGGGATTCTAATTACCGCCGCCAATAAAGACACCCATCGCGCTTCATTTGCCTGCAAAGTGGCGGAATATTCCCTGTTTACTTAGTAGTACTTTCGTGCAAAATCACACCATCTAACAATAACACCGATGCAACTATCCTCAGGGAAGCTTATGTCTATCCGACTTCTGGGCCTGCTGGCACTCACAACCGTGCTAAGCGCCTGCAGCACACAACAGACCTTTACCATTGATCAGCCGCGAGCCGCTGCCGTTGCAACGGAGGAAACCGCTACCGCAGCCGCTGTTGCTGTCGATATCACACCGCCTCCGGGCATTGCCAAAGGCGCATATTCGATTCTGGGTAACAAGGCGATTGGTTTCCGTACCCGTTTAAAAGCCCGAATCTTTTACCTCAACGATGGTAAAGGCCAATCGATTGCGATGATTCAGGGAGACCTGGCAGGCAGTTCGCTGCTGATGCATCACAAGGTGGCCGCATTAGTCGCAGAAAAAACGGGTCTGAAGCCCGGTGATATTTTTATCACCGGTACACACAGCCACTCGTCGTTTGGTAACCATTTTCATAATGACTTCTACAACAAGCACTTCTCCAGTATTCAGGGTCTGGAGCCTGAGCTGTTGGAAGAAATCAGCAACCGCATCGCCGCAGGTGTTTTACAAGCACATAAACAGCGCCGTCCGGCAAAAGTCGCAACCGGCCGCAAAGACATATATGGCTATAACCGCAACCGCATGCTGGAAGCGTATCGTTTAAACCCCGGTAAAGGTGATCTGGACTTAGAAGACCCGGAAACCAAATTTAAGGAAGTCAATCCGTCCCTGTATATGGTGCGCATTGATGCGCTGGACGACGATGGCCAGTACAAGCCACTGGGAGCTTTCTCCAGTTTCTCTGTTCATGGCACCGTCATCAGTGCACCGGTTCGTGTCTACAATGGCGATTTATTTGCCTACGCCCAACGCGAATTAGAATGGGATATCCAGAACAAATATCAGCCAAGCTGGCAGGTACTGCATGGCATGACCACTGGCACTCAAGGGGATATGGCACCAGCGGTAAAAGAAGGCGACAACTACTTTTCACACGCCGATGTGGACTTTGTTGCAGCACGAGAGTTAGGCATCGGTATCGGTAAAGAAGCCATTGCCTTGTTCAACTCGCTGGAAAAAGACCTTAGCCAGGACGTGACCGTTGCCAGTGCAGCACGTGAAGTTAATATTCGTGATAACAATAAAATTGCCGATGTTGAATTATGTGACACACCGTATGTCGGCACAGCCACTGCCGGCGGTGCGTACGAGCGTCGCAGTCCGTGGTTAAGTGTTCTGCCAACGTTACGCGGCGGCTGGGGATCAAAACGTTTGTGGTTCGGTACAGATGGCTGCCAGGGCAATAAGCGTATTCTCGGGACCAGCTGGTTCCAGCCCCTGTTGGAGCCAACAGATTCGTTCCCTACGACGGTGTTATTTCAGATTGTCCGTGTCAACGATACTCTGATTATGCCGCTGCCCTTTGAGATGACCACACAATCCGGTTTACGCGCTGCGGCCAAGGTAAAAAAAGAATTTAATGCCAATGGCAAAAAAATAGAGCACAGCTGGGTAACCAGCGTAGCCAACGGTTATTTTGGCTATTCGGTCACTCCGGAGGAGTACCAGTATCAATCCTATGAAGGTGGCTCAACGATGTACGGCCAATACTCCACGCCCTACATCAGCGCACAGTTACAGCAACTGGCGAAAGATTTTAATACTCAGGGTGAAGTGGAAGAAATGATGTCCAACTGGACCTACACACTGAACATCACCGATATGATGCCAGTCGAGCAAGCAGCAACCGGCTCGGAGAAAATATTGCAGCAAGCCGAATTTGTTGATACCGACGAAGCCAATGAGGAAGACTATTACGCGGTACGCTTCCTTGGCGTCAATGCTTCAAAAATTAATCTGCACCAGCCATTGGCGCATATCGAAATAAAAGGCGATAACGGTTGGCAGCCACTGGCGGTTGGGAAACACATCATCAATGATCAGGGCTACGATGTTGAAGTGCGTTTAACGGACGAAGAAGATCAGGGGATGGCAGAGTATGAAGTGCGCTGGTACAACCCACAAGCCGCTCAAGCGCAGGCAGCCGGCAAACAATATCGCTTTGTTATTCAGCGTCGTTTAGCGGACAGACCGTTGGTTTCAGAGGTCGTGACTCTGTAATCCGCGGTACATTCTGATCTCACAATAGAGCCTGATATTTTTGCAGTAACAGCACCGGATATTAAAACATCCGGTGCCGTTACTGTTCAGGAGAAATCAGATCGAGCGCTGATTAACACGCTTCATTAATTCTTCCGCACTTTCCTTTCGTTCAGAATAACGATCAACCAGGTAATCACTGCGGTCACGAACCAGATAAGTGAACTTCACCAACTCTTCAAGTACATCAACAATACGGTCGTAATAACCCGACGGCTTCATCCGGTCATTATCATCAAACTCCGTCCAGGCTTTGGCGACAGAAGACTGATTCGGGATGGTTAACATACGCATCCAACGCCCTAACACGCGCAGTTGATTGACCACATTAAACGATTGCGAACCACCACAAACCTGCATCACTGCCAGGGTTTTCCCCTGGGTGGGGCGAACGGCACCCAACGATAGCGGAATCCAGTCAATCTGAGATTTCATAATGCCTGTCATTGCACCATGACGCTCAGGCGAACACCACACCATACCCTCACTCCACTGCACTAACTCACGCAGTTCCTGAACCTTTTCGTGCTCTGCGTCAGCATCATCCGGCAGCGGTAAACCCGACGGATTAAAGATACGGGTTTCTGCACCCATCTTTTCTAAAATACGGGCACTTTCCTCTACCACTAAACGAGAGAAAGAACGTTCACGTAATGAGCCATACAATAATAAAATTCGTGGCTTATGTTCGCTTATGGAATCAGCGAATACCTTTTCCTGAGTTGGAACCTGAAAACAATCGTCAACCAGATTGGCTGGTTCCTGTTTTTTTAAATCTGTCATATTGAATAAACTCTTATAACGGCGGAAGGCGCTTCGCTTGTTCACCCTACGATCACATAATTCAATTTGTGTAGGCAGGGTAAGCGAAGCGCCCACGGGATTTCTGATATTTGATTAATTCTCAAACCAGCCACGAGTGCGGTTAGCAAACCACACCAGCGATAGCATCACCGGCACTTCCACCAGTACACCCACAACGGTCGCCAGAGCCGCTCCCGAGTGCAAACCAAATAATGAGATAGCCACGGCAACTGCCAATTCAAAAAAGTTACTGGTACCAATCATACAAGCCGGAGCGGCAATGTTATGGGCCAGTTTCAGTTTCAACGCAGCAAAATAGGCGACAAAGAAGATACCGTAGGTTTGAATCATCAGTGGAATCGCGATCAATACAATGTCCTGCGGCTTTTCGACAATAGTAGGTGCCTGTAAACCAAATAAAATTACAACGGTGCTGATTAAACCAATGATCGACCAGGGCTTTAATTTGCCTGTAAAATGCTCGATCGCATGGTCTTCATGCCGACGTTCTAAGACCTTGCGGGTTAGCGCACCCGCCACCAACGGCAGAACAACGTATAACACCACAGACAACAGAAGCGTTTCCCAGGGCACTTCAACATCGGTTACTCCCAATAAAAACGCGGTAAGCGGTGCAAATGCAAAGATCATAATAATATCGTTAACCGATACCTGGACGAGGGTGTAATTAGCATCGCCTTTGGTCAGCTGACTCCAGACAAACACCATGGCGGTACAGGGCGCTACCCCTAATAAAATCATTCCCGCGATATACTCACTGGCCGTCTGAGGATCGACCCAATCGGCAAATAGCCCCTGGAAAAATAACCAACCTATTGCTGCCATTGAAAAGGGCTTAATCAACCAGTTGATAACCAGGGTCAGAACCAGGCCTTGTGGTTTTTTACCGACATCTTTTATCGCCGAAAAATCCACCTGCACCATCATTGGATAAATCATCATCCAGATTAAAACGGCAACCACCAGGTTAACGTGTGCAAACTCATAACCAGCAATAGCAGTAAACAGCTCAGGGACTGATAAACCTGCGACCACGCCGCCAAGAATACCGACAGCAATCCATATCGATAAATAACGCTCAAAAATACCCATTCTATTTCTCTTAACGTATTGTGCTTAGATCGTTTAATACCTGATGCAGCTGCGCATCATCTGTAACATCTGCAGTTAATAAAGCCTGGATACGCTTTGTTAATGTCGCCGCCACTTTTTCAAACAGTGCAGCCTGCTCAGCTTTATCGTCTAACTTGGATGGGTCCGGTAATCCCCAGTGCGCCTTGGTGCCCCGGCCGAACCACACAGGACAGGATTCACCCGCAGCGCTGTCGCACACAGTGATAGCAATCACTGGACCGCTTTCTGAGTCAGTAAAATACTCTTCAAACTCATCCCAGCTCTGGCTTTGCAAACCTTCAGTCGAAATACCCTGTTGTTGCAGGAAATTAATCGTGCCAGGGTAAACCACACCCGCGGGCTGACTACCGGCACTGCGTACCTGCCAATCAGAGTTTTCTTTGGTAATCACATCGCGCGCAATGGCTTCCGCCAGAATGCTGCGGCAGCGATTATGGGTGCAGATAAATAATAATTTCACGTTTTACCTCTCACTTGACCAGGATATCCAGATATTCAGGTGTTCTTTAACGCACCACTTATCCAACATGGTGTATTTAATATTCAGCGACTTAACAACAATCCGTCTCTGCGGCGCGTTGTGGACTGACCTTGCATAAACGTTGGTTAATATCAGCCAAAAAATCGGCATTATGCATTAAGGTATGGGAAATCAGCTCCTTCACCCAGCCATCCAGTTCGGGATGCAGAAAATAGTGCACCCACTGGCCTCGTTTCTCCCCAACCAGCAGGTTGCTCTCGCGCAAGTGTGCCAGATGACGAGACACTTTCGGTTGGCTCAGTTGCAGCGCTTCCGTCAGTTCACACACGCACAACTCACCGTGTTGCTGAATTAACAGCAGCAAAGCGAGGCGTGTTTCATCCGCCATACACTTAAACAGCGCTTGTGGTGATCGCCCAGATAACGACAACATATTTGCCCCAAGAATTAATATATGAAAAATCATATATATGTTTTTTCATATGTCAAATCCTGATGGACCATTTGAAATTCGACCGATGTGATGACAGACCCATGGCCCACAACACCGGACAATATCGCCATCAGTTGAATTTTATTAATAATAAATTGAAAACAAACCATTTTTGTTCAAGTTATTGTGTGCGTATATTACGGCCGCAACTTCCTTAATCTGGCAATAGAAGCGCATGAACATTGTTGAACTGATAACAACCAACCTCCCTACTTTGCTGGCTCTGATCGCCACCGGTATCTTCGCTGGCATTCTTGCTGGTTTGTTAGGTGTCGGCGGCGGCATTGTTATCGTACCGGTACTGTTCTTTCTGTTTCAGGGATTTGGTGTATCGCCGGAGTCCGCCATGCTCGTCGCTACTGCAACGTCACTGGCAACCATTATCCCAACGTCAGTCAGCTCGATTCGAGCTCACAGCCAAAAAGGCAATGTCGATACCGAATTACTGAAGCGCTGGGCTCTGTTTATTTTTGCCGGGGTACTGGTTGGCAGCTGGTTGGTGACTCGTATCGATGGCACCTGGCTGACGGTGTTGTTTGGTGTGATTGCTACTCTTTCAGCCTTGAACATGTTGTTGCGATCCGGTAAAGCCGCCATATTTCCGCAACTACCGGGGAGAACCGGACAAGGTCTGATGGCAACCGCGATTGGCTTTTTCAGCGCCATGGTGGGTATTGGTGGCGGAACCATCTCTGTACCGCTGTTAACGCTGTATAACTATCCGGCACACAAAGCGGTGGGTACCGCCGCAGCCATCGGTTTAATTATTTCGTTACCGGGCGCTTTAACCATGTTGGTAGTGGGCAAAACACCAACGGATGCACCAACAGCCACTTTTGGCCTGGTGAACCTGATTGGCTTTATATGCATCGTACCATTAACGGTTAAATTTGCTCCGGTTGGTGCCGCTTTAGCGGCCAAATTAGATGCTGCTAAATTGAAGAAGGTATTTGCACTGGTGTTATTAATTACCGGCGTACGGATGCTGGCTCAGATCTTTTGGGCATAATCAAGAACGCATTCCGGTAAGATCATAATAATCAGTGAGGGGATTGGAGGGTTATGGACAATATCCATAACCCGGTTATTTTTTGCGGTTTACTCTTTCTTTGACCCACCATCAATGTTGGTCAGCCTACCAACTCCTGACGGACAATTTCAGCGCCGGCACTGAGTGCTTTCAACTTATTACGAGCAATATCACGCGCCAGCGGAGCCATACCACAATTAGTGCATGGATAGAGTTTATCGGCGTCGACATACTTGAGCGCTTGACGCAGAGTAACCGCAACCTCCTCTGGCGTTTCAATGACATCCGTCGCGACATCTATCGCTCCTACCATGACCTTTTTACCGCGTATCAGTTCCAATACCTCAAAAGGCACACGACCGTTATGACATTCAAGCGAGATAATATCGAGTGATGATTGTTGTAACGCAGGGAATGTTTGCTCGTAGTGCAGCCACTCGCTTCCCAACGTTTTTTTCCAATCCGTATTCGCTTGAATACCATAGCCGTAACAAATATGAACGGCAGTTTCACACGTTAACCCTTCACAAGCTTTTTCCAGCGCTTCAATTCCCCAGTCAACCACATCACCTAAAAACACGTTAAATGCAGGTTCATCAAACTGAATAATATCGACCCCTGCCGCTTCCAGCTCCCGGGCTTCCTGATTCAGCGCTTTGGCGAACTCAAACGCCAGGGTTTTGCGGTCTTTATAATAATCATCATACAAGGTGTCCACCATGGTCATTGGACCAGGCAAGGCCCACTTAATCGGCTGGTCAGTCTGTGAACGCAAAAATTCTGCATCCTCGACGAACACAGGTTTCTGGCGTGAAACCGGACCAACAATACCCGGCACTTCTGCATCGTAACGATTGCGGATAAATACGGTTTTTTTATTTTTCCAATCAACACCAGTCAAATGTTCAATAAATGTGGTTACAAAATGCTGCCTGCTTTGCTCACCATCGCTGACGATATCGATACCTGCATTATCCTGTTCCTGTAAGGTAATACGTAGCGCATCCTTTTTAGCCAAGACCAGCTCCTCTCCCGCCAGCTTCCAGGGCGACCAGAGCTTTTCCGGTTCCGCCAACCAGGCCGGTTTAGGCAGACTGCCAGCGGTTGAAGTTGGTAACAGTGTTTTCATAATTTTGCTCAACCTCTATAAAACGCAGTTTGCCGACCACTGTTCCAGTACGGTCTGGAACGGCTTGATAAAATGTTCTTCCGCGAACTTACCCTGGGTGACTGCCAGCTGACTGCGCTCTACTCTGTCATAAACGATCTGAGTTAATGAATGATCAGTGTGCTTGAGGTTTGGCTGATAACGCGTTCCCGCGACGGCATTCGCGTTATAAATCTCCGGACGATAAATTTTCTGGAAAGTTTCCATGGTGCTGATGGTGCTGATCAGCTCCAGATTGGTGTAATCTGTCAGCAGATCTCCAAAGAAATAAAATGCCAATGGCGCCACGCTATTCGGCGGCATGAAGTAACGCACCTCAAGACCCATTTTCTTAAAATACTGTTCTGTCAACGATGATTCGTTCGGCAGATATTCCACTCCCAATACCGGGTGCTGATTGTCCGAGCGTTGATACACCTTATTATCGGACACACTCAGACAAATAACCGGAAGCTTACTGAAGTTTTGTCGATAGGCCTCAGAGCGGACAAAATCTTTAAATAATTTGCCATGCAGATCACCGAAGTCCTCCGGAATACTGAACTGAGGTTTATCTTTGTTATGATCCATCAGCAACACGCTGAAGTCGTAGTCGCGTACATACGATGAAAAGTTATTGCCAACAATCCCTTCAATGCGCTTATTGGTTTTGTTGTCGACAATGTGGGTCTTGAGAATTTCAATGGTCGGAAACGTTTCGCCGTTACCATTAATATCAATATCAACGGATACAATTTCCAGTTCAACCGCATAACGGTCGCCCTTTGGATTGTCCCAGGGCGCTAACGCGTTAAAACGACTATTGACCATTCGCAGCGCATTACGCAGATTCTGCTCGCGGCTCGAACCACGAGCCAGATTAGCAAAATTGGTGGTAATACGGGTGCCGTCCACAGGCTGATAATTTTCGTCAAAATTGATTTTTTTAATCCCATACCTGAAGTGGTTGCCAGCAGCATTGTCGACTTCGTTACTCATAATCTGTTGTTCCTTTCCTGCGTTCATTTCAACGTGTCTTGTTGAGTATCCGTTATACGCAGACTTGAACATGAGTAAAAACGATATTATTTCACTAAAAGTTGAAATTATCTCAATATTAGAAAGACACAGACAATATCCTGTGGAATCAATGCCGCTTTCTGTCGATTCAGACAAGCTAAGAGAGCGTAATAGATGCAGCCAACGGCAACGCTTTCTGCTGAAACGGCATCATTGGCCCTTAATCTGACCAATAAACACTGCTAACTTTCCGTCATCATTATGGAAATAACGTTTGGAAAGGGTTATGCCTGCTAAAAAGTTTGATCTGATTGTGTTTGGTGCCAGCAGCTTTGTTGGTGAAATTCTGACCCGCTACCTGGCGGAAACCTATGGTCTGGATGGCGAGCTGAGCTGGGCTATTGCTGGCCGGAGTGAACGTAAGCTACAAAAAGTCCGTGGCACTCTGGCACCGATTCTGGGTGACAAAGCCAAAGACGTTGAATACCTGATCGCCGATGCGGCCGATGAGGAAGCGTTAAAAGAGTTAACTGCCAGAACTAAGGTCATTGTATCAACCGTTGGCCCTTATGCCTTATACGGCGAACCGCTGGTGAAAGTCTGCGCCGAAAATGGTACTGACTACTGCGACCTCACGGGTGAGGCTCAGTGGATCAGACGTATGCTGGAGAAATACGAAGCCAAAGCCCAGGAATCCGGAGCACGAATTGTACACTGCTGTGGCTTCGACTCCGTTCCCTCGGATATGGGTGTCTACTTCCTGCAACAACAGGCAGAGCAGGAATTCGGTGCCATGGCCCCACGTATCAAGATGCGGGTTAAAGCCGCTAAAGGCGGTATGTCCGGAGGTACCGTTGCCAGTATCATCAACCTTACAAAAGAAGCCGTTGCAAATCCGGGTCTGCGTAAAGAGCTGGCCAACCCGTTTTCGATCTGCCCGCCTGGCACCGGATTTACAGCTCGTCAGCCTAACGTGACCAGTTCAGTCATGGATAAAGATTTTAAGTCCTGGGCAACGCCGTTTATCATGGCCGCAATTAACACCCGCGTGGTTCACCGAACCAATGCACTGCGTGAGAAAGCTTACGGCGAAGAATTCGTCTACGACGAGGCCATGCTAACAGGCAAAGGGATTAAAGGACGTATGATGGCGATGGCCGTTGTCGGTGGCCTGGGTGCCTTTATGGTCGGTGCCGTGATCAAACCAACCCGCTGGCTGCTGGAGAGTTACGTGCTGCCGAAACCCGGAGAAGGCCCAAGCCCAACAGAACAGAAAAACGGGTTTTACGACATTCGTTTCAAAGGCTTCCTGAAAGACGGCCGCACGATCATTACAAAAGTAACCGGCGACCGCGATCCCGGTTACGGATCAACCGCCAAAGTACTGGGACAGGCGGCTGCCTCTCTGGCATTGGATTTTCATACCGGTACCCGTAAGAAAGGTAAAAAAGGGGGCTTCTGGACCCCTGCATCCATTTTCGACGATCGTTATATTCAACGTTTGCGCGATCATGCTGGTGTTGAATTTGAGGTGCTGGAGAAGTAACACCCATTGATTCACTATGCCCCGGTTGCAAAAGTATTCCGGAGCATAGTGTTCATATCTGCAATCCGACGGCACCATCCGGTGCCACATTCTGACAGCGACAAGTTGCGATTGATGAGCCAGAGAAACTCAATTATCGCGCGACTGCCAACCGTATTCAGGCGCTCTGCTGCACAAGCAAACGCGACAATTCTTAATAAATACATCTGCCAGGCTGAAATAAGCTTCATATTTCGCGTCAAAAACTGCCACTTTCCGACAACATGCAATAGCAATATTTGTTTTTGTCGGCCATGAACAGGGCGATTAAATAAGCTTTCAACCTGGCCCGTATTTACCATATTTCAGTTCATAAAATAGTTTTAGACTTCGCTGGATCGGGAATGGATTCCCACCTAAACGGCTCGAAATAATTAAAAATCAGTGGAGATCGAAATGTTCCCTATAAATAAACGACTGAGCGCTTTGCTAATGGCGGCAGCAATATGCGGTCCTGCGCAAGCTATGTCGAACTCACCTTCCCCTACGCCTCAACAACCACCATCGCAGCCAATTGACGCTGCACCGGTGAGTGGTCTGGCATACGCCGATGACCTGAAACTTCTGGCCTATAACGTATTTATGTTGCCGGGTGCGGTATCGGATTACGGACAGTCTGAGCGTGCAGAACTGATTCTGCAGTCAGATGTTATTGAGGGTCATGACGCCATCATTCTGAATGAACTTTTCCATAACAGCGCCTCTCAGGTGTTGCTCGATGGCCTGAAAAATCAGTATCCAAATCAGACACCGGTCATGGGTCGAGGCTACGATGGTTGGGACGAGACACTGGGTTCTTACAGCAGCACCACTCCGGAAGATGGCGGAGTTGCGATTATCAGTCGCTGGCCAATCGAGGAGCAGATCCAGTTTGTTTATAAAGATGCCTGTGCCGCCGACTGGTTTTCCAACAAAGGCTTTGTTTATGTCCGTCTGAATAAAAACGGCAATGACTATCACGTTATCGGAACTCATGCGCAGGCACAAAACAGTGGTTGCTCTGATGCCGCTGCGGTGCGTAAAAAACAATTCATCGAAATGCAGCAGTTTATTGCCGGGAAAAATATTCCAGCGGATGAAGTTCTGTTTATTGGCGGTGACTTTAATGTGATTAAAAGCAGTGACGAGTACCCTGATATGCTTGAGACACTGCGTGTGACTGCACCTGATGCTTATGCAGGTTTCGATACCTCGTGGGACCCGAAATCAAATGGTATGGCGGCTACCCAGTATCCCGATCTGCCCAGCGAATACCTTGATTATATTTTTGTCTCTCGTGATCACGCTCAGCCAACCTACTGGCATAACCAGTCATTGGACGTCACATCACCACGCTGGAATACCGGTAACTACCAGTATCAGGAATTATCCGACCACTATCCGATTGCCGGTTTCTCATACGCGGACGCGAATACCCGCACTGAGAGCTATCGCAATGTGAACCTACCCTACAGCCAGGTGCGTTTCCGTAATGAAGCCAATGGTGCCTATATCAAGATTGATTCTGGTGACAGCGATGGCTGGATGACCATCAACGGTTCAGCCAATGACACTGCAACCAGTTTTAATCTGGACAACTGGTTCCCGAAAGATCGCGCTTTCTGTATTCGTAACGATGATTTCGTTCAGGTACAAGGCAACGCTCGTGCAGGTTCCTATTGGAACTGGTGGTTAGGTGGTGGCGCCGGGAACTACGCGTATTACACAAAAGACGATAATGCCTCGAATAAACTGCGCATCCGTATTCTGAACGATGATGGCGATTGTCTGAAAAATGGCGATAAGGTCGCCTTTGTTGATCGCAATACTGTGAATGGACAAGACTATTATGTGCAGCGCTGGCCGTCCGGCTCGTGGAAAGATTATATGTTTATGTGGTCTGGAACTGTTGGCGCCAATGAAACGTTCACTGTTGAAATGGGCCAGGGTGAAAAGCAGGATTGGAGTACTAAGCTAAGGTATGCTCAATAACTTCGGTTAGCTCTGAGTGTTGAAACTCAAGCCTGAAAAAGCCCGGCTCTGATGTATCAGAGCCGGGCTTTTTGACTTTCGGTCATTGTACATTCACAGCGAGTTAATTAACCACCTCTACTGGTCCATGGTCATCACAATGACCATCATGAACATGATGCAGACGGCCATCCACGAGATAATCAATATGGTCGCCGTGGGGAACCGCTTCGTGACCACAACCCGGACCATGCACATGATCACCGCAGCTGTTTAGCGGATGACAACCATCCGGATTGCTATCGCTTACTTCGATAACGTGTTCGTCCTGATGATCCTGATGCGGGTGGTGCAAATGACCATCATGAATATAGTCAACATGACCCTCATGACGAATCGCAGTATGTCCACAATTTGGACCATGCTGGTGCTCAGGGTGTGATGCAGTATGTTCGCAAGCCATTTTCTATTCCTTATGAAATTACAGGTATCCCTATCCTAGCCATTAACACAGCACTTCCAATACTTAAAAATACTGAGTTCAATCATAAAAACTGAGCAACTATATTTTTATTCCATTTATTAATAATGAAGAAAAGATATAACATAACAATTAGAATATGGAATTTTAAATGCGATGCATGGCAACGTTACCCCTCTGTTATTTCCTTGAGATTGATATCCGGTAGCAGTCTGTTAATCGCAATCATCCGAGACTGACAGTCGATAATTCCGGAAATATGACAGCAGAATAAGTCAGTAATATTCTGGTCAAATAAATGTTCCTTAATCAGATCATTCAACCGGATAGAAGGGAAAGTCTCGCTTAAATTCAGATAATTCAAATTCTTCCTGCACCTGATCGATAAATTCACCGCGACGGATACGTCGATTATCAACGCCGTGATATTTCAACAGTGCCAGACACTCCAGGCATAAGTCATCCTCTTTATTCGCTTCTGTACCGCAATGCACATTGTGCTGACGATGACGCAGTTGTTGTACCTCCTGGCAATAAGCCAGGTGGTATTTATTATCGTGACTCAGCCAAAGCCGGGAGTTTTTATACGCCAGAGTCTTGTCTTTAAGTACCCTCAGTTCACCCGCATTGACTTCAAACTCTCCGGTTTCTAATGCTTCGCGCTCGGAATACGTAAGCTGTTTCTGAGGGTCGAACAATTCGAACTCACCCGGTTTATCCGCACCCATTCTTTCGCGCAGATTATTTAAGTCATGATCTTCGAGGAAATCAGGCAGTTTCATAGCAATTCAGCTTTGGCAGACAAGGTTCGCTTCTACAGGACTTTTTCAAGAATAGTGGCAATTCGACTGTCGGCATCGGTACGCACACGAAATTCAACCCGGCGCGAGCTTTCGGCGTTCTCATCGCCATTATCAGCACGTACCACTTTGGCGGAAGATAGGCCATTGGCGGTGAGGTGTGATTTTAACCATTCCTTATTATCAGACACCTTATTCAAACCTAACACATACCCCAATGTGGTTCGGGTACGCTCTTGCGACAGATCCATATTACGGATGTAAGCATCGTCTGCTGTCGCCGCACCTGACCAGGCGCTTGAAGTATGACCCTCAATACGCACTTCGAGGATGTCATCGCGGTATTTAGGCTGAGTAATGATATTCACATAGCGCGGAAAAAAATCAGCGAGAATATCGGCAAATTCAGGCTTTAGCTCCGCCTCACCCTGATCAAATAATACGTCGGTGTTGTTAAAACGAAATGCCAGATCTTTATCCAGTTCGGCTCCCCATCGCTTCATATCGGGAGCAAATTCATGGTTTAAATCGTCATACAACTGCGTGCGCAGATGGTCGTATAAAACAGCGATATCACGAATCTTGTTACGCTCCGTCTCGACGTTCACCATAAAGATGATCGAGATCAACATGAAAACCATCATCAGGCCAGCCATTAAATCAGAGACAGCAACCCAGTGACCTTCCTGTTCTTTTAACTGTTCCAGTTCATTTTCGTTCATTCGTCTTTATAATTCCGGCAATCAGTCATTATCGATATCGGTAACAGATTCAGCCATCTTGACCAGTTGCTGCAAGCGCTTGGTCAGTGGAGTGTAATCACTCACAAATTTCTCAGACAGAGCAGTCAGTTGCATACCAAAAGATTTCAGCGCCTTGTTGAGTTCTTCTTCCATACTTTCGTCCAGCGACTGAACCTGACGCTCTACCCGCTCACCCAAACGCTGCAGTTGCTGCAGACTATGATGTTGTTGCTCTTGCAGACGGTCATTCGACGCCTGTAACTGTTGTTCCAGCTGTTGCTCCACCCCCCGTTGCATGGCACCAAGTTGCTCAACGGCCCAACGTTGCTGGGATTGCACAGCTTCAGCCATGCCTTGTGTTAAAGCGACCACCCGATCTTCCAGTTTTGGTAAGCCATCGGCCGCATGATTCACCAGATCTGCCAGCGAGCCCAGCTGAGACTGCAGGTTCTGACGCTGAGCCTCAAGACCATTAAGCAGGTCCTGCAGCGATTCAGAAATTCCGTTGAATGCATTGGCATGCTTCACCATGTACTCAAACGCATGGCTGGCCTCTTTCATCGAGCTGGCGGTACGTTCTTGCTCGGTGATCAACTGGTGTAACTGGTCTCGGTAATTGTTCTGCCAGTCGAGCATCTTACCGACACTTTCATTCAGGCGTTTGAAGTTATCGCCGTACTGTTCGTTGATGCGGGTATTGAAATCACGCATCACCGTTTCAATCGCCTGGACGAGAGCTTTGGCATTAGCCTCTGCCATCCGCTCCTGATAACTGTCGAGGCTGTGGACAATCCGATCAAGGCGATCAAGCGTTTGCAAATGATTCCGGTCAAATGCGCGCGGAAGTGCATCCTCTCGCTCCGGATGAAATTGGTCAGCCAGATGTTTCAGTGAGGCATCAAGATCATCAATGGTGGCTACCCGGGTCTGAGAGGTTTCACGGCGACCAACCTGTGCCATGGCTGCACGTATCTTTAGCGTCAGCGCCCCAAGTAAACCAACGATCGACGACCAAAAAGCGGTTTTAAGGCCATCCATCAGTTTCGGTACGCTGCCCTGAATATCAGCGGTATCAAAATGCCACAGACCCAGAGCAACACCGAGGAAGGTACCGAATATGCCGATGCTGGTGAGAATATTGGGAGCGATCTCCGCCGTGCGATTGGAGTATCGGTAGATATGGAAGTACAGCGTCAGGATGACAATCACCGCCATTAAGCCGAGTGTCCAACCAGAAAATTGCGCCATCATGTAAAAATGTCTCAAACAAACTTGGTTTATTACAAACCAGTCTAGTTCAAGAAATTTATTTCGCTTATTGGCTATAAACACCCGGATATTTTCTGTCATTACACGCCAATCGAGTATCCGCAAGACAGTTTAAGACCTGTATTACTCGATACCCCTGAACCGCAAGCAAAAACCTCGACCAGTTACAGTCAAACTTGTTCCATAAAATCAACAATCCGAAGATTATATTTTCCTGCATGGCATTTGCGAAAAGGTGGGCTAACTGTATAAAATCCGCTGCTACGCCTGCGAGTGGATCTTTTCATTGGTTACAAACAGTGACTACAACGCCTTGCAGTGGTAACTCCAAAAATCAAAAACGTGCCGATTAACGGCCATGACTTGAGGTTCTAATCATGTCTACAACTCTGGGGAGCTTGCTCCTGATCGTTGCGCTGCTGGGCTTAGCCTATAAGCGCGTTAACCTGAAGACCTCCGCACTTGTGGTAGGTGCTATTGCTGCTCTGGGTTTCTTTGGCCCGGCGTCTGCAACTTTCACCACCATCGCCGCTGTTCTGACAGCTGTGCTTGCGGTACTGAGCATTGAAAGCTTTCGTGCTAATACCATCACCCGCCCGATCTTCGCTATTTACAAGAAGATTCTGCCAGAAATGTCAGAGACTGAAGCAACTGCTTTAGAAGCCGGTACTGTTTGGTGGGATGGCGAACTGTTCGCAGGTAAGCCTAACTGGCACAAACTGATCGATCACCCAAACCCATCAATGAGCCCGGAAGAAATCGCGTTCCTGGACAACCAGGTTGAAACCCTGTGCTCCATGATTGATGAGTGGGAAATCTCTAACCAGGGCGACATGTCAAAAGAAGTGTGGGAGTACATCCAGAAAGAACGCTTCTTCTCTATGATCATTCCAAAAGAATACGGCGGCTTAGGTTTCTCCGCTCAGGCTCAGTCTGCTGTTTTGCAGAAGCTGTCTGGTCTGTCAGGTGCTGTATTCTCTACCGTTGGTGTACCAAACTCTTTGGGCCCTGGCGAGCTGTTACTGAAGTACGGTACTGAAGAACAGAAAAATCACTACCTGCCACGTTTGGCTGACGGTCGTGAAATTCCATGTTTCGGTCTGACTGGCCCGCGTGCTGGTTCTGACGCTACCTCTTTGCCGGATACCGGTGTGGTGTGTAAAGGTGAGTGGGAAGGAAAAGAAGTTCTGGGCCTGAAACTGAACTTCTCAAAACGTTATATTACCCTGGCACCAGTGGCTACCGTTGTTGGTCTGGCATTCCGTATGTTTGACCCGGAGAAACTGTTGGGCGACAAATACGACGTCGGCATCACTGTTGCTCTGTTGCCGCGTAACCTGAAAGGTATGGACATCGGTAACCGTCATAAGCCGATTGGCTCTCCGTTCATGAACGGCCCGATCTTCGGTAAAGACGTATTTATCCCGCTGGACTTCATCATTGGTGGCGCTGATAACGCCGGTGAAGGCTGGCGCATGCTGGTTGAGTGTCTGTCTGTTGGCCGTTGTATTACACTGCCTTCTTCTGGTGCCGGTGGTGGCAAATACGGCATCGCTGCAGCCGGTGCTTACGCACGTATTCGTCGTCAGTTCGGTGTACCGATTGCCAAACTGGAAGGTGTTCAGGATTCTCTGGCACGCATCGCTGGTAATGCCTACATCAGTGCAGCTGCAGCGCGCGTTACCGCCATTTCTATCGATCAGGGTGAAAAGCCATCCGTACCTTCTGCCATTCTGAAGTACAACCTGACTGAAGCTGCTCGCCAGATCGCAATCGACAGCATGGACGTTCATGGTGGTAAGGCCATCATCAAAGGTCCGGGTAACTACGTTGAATCCGGTTACTCCTCCGTGCCTGTTGCCATTACCGTAGAAGGCGCGAACATCCTGACTCGTTCCATGATTACGTTTGGCCAGGGCGCGATCCGTTGTCATCCATTCGTACTGTCAGAAATGGATGCAGCGAAAGCCAATGACCTGAAAGCGTTCGATAAAGCACTGTTTGGTCACTTCGGTTTCATCTTCTCCAACATGTCCCGTTCTGCGGTTCTGAGCCTGACTAACTCAGCGATCACCAGCGTTCCTGTTTCTGGCCCAACCAAGAAATACTACAAGCAGATCAACCGTTACGCGGCGAACTTCGCACTGATGGTTGATATGTGTATGTTCTCTCTGGGTGGCGAGCTGAAATTCCGCGAATTGATCTCTGCCCGTCTGGCTGACATGGTCTCTAAGATGTATCTGGCTTCGATGGTGCTGAAGCACTGGGAAGATCAGGGTCGTCAGAAAGAAGATCTGATTCTGGTTGAATACGCTATGAACAAGCTGTTCTCTGAATTTGAAGCGGCTCAGGTTGGTCTTATCGAGAACCTGCCGGCGCGTCCTGTTGCCTGGTTATTGCGTGCGCTGACGATGCCTCTGGGTCGTACTGCGACTGAACCTAGCGATAAGATGATTGCTAAGATTGTTGACCTGACGTCAGCCAACACGGCGACTCGTGAGCGTCTGATCGAAGGCATCTACCGCAGCGACAACGGCAAGAACCCTCTGTTCCAATATGACTCTCTGCTGGATCGCGTTGAACGAGCTGATCCGATCTACAAGAAGATTGGCATTGCCATCAAAGCTGGTAAGTTCGATGAATCTAATCTGACCATCGAAGGCCGCATCCATGATGCCGTTGAGATGGGTATCCTGACGAAAGACGAAGGCGATTTCATGATCGCATTCGAGAAGGACGTTCTGGATATGGTTAACGTGGACGACTTCCCACTGGAACACTTCGGTGAGGTTTCCATCAAGCATGATGAGGCTGCTCCAGCAAAGAAGACCCGTAAGAAACAAACAGAAGAAACTGCTGAAGTTTAATTTCTGTTAGCACATCCTAAGTGCTGAAAAGCCCGCCAGGCAACTGGCGGGCTTTTTTATTGCACCCGCTAAAACAACCATCCAATCTGACAATGACGCCTGCTACCCTATCAGCTGGCGACAACCACTCAGATCTGCATTTGGTAGCCAGCTAATCAGGCTTATCTTAGCGTCAGAGCAGCAACGGGATTACGACGTCTTGCCTGATTGACTAAATTCTTCGGTTCGTCAGATAGGTTTTGGCCTGTGATTAAGAATTTCGTTAATATAGTGCTCAATTAACAAAGGAGTCAGATATGTTGATCAGTAATATGGAAATAGTCCCAGGCAAAGAAATTATCAGCCACCTGGGACTGGTTCAGGGCAGTACAGTAAGAGCTAAACACGCGGGCCGCGACATTATGGCCGGGCTGAAGAATATTTTTGGTGGAGAGCTTAAAGGTTATACCGAACTGCTTTCAGAATCTCGCGATGAGGCAATTGAGCGACTGAAGGAACAGGCGCAAGCCATCGGTGCCAACGCAATTGTAAACGTGCGTTTTTCGACATCATCCATTGCAGCCGGGGCATCGGAGATTTTTGTTTACGGAACCGCGGTGATCGTGGAGGACCGCTAATGGGCCAGATTATTGTCTTTCTTGCGTTGCTGGGGTTGGGCTATTTTTTTGGCCGCATGGCCGAATCACGTCATTATAAACGCATTCATCAGCGTGAACGGGCTTACCGTAAATTACTGGTGATGCCGGGAAAAACCCCGCCACTGGAATTCAGCCAGCATGAAAGTGCTCTGGTGAGCGGCAACGTTGTCATTTCAGTGGACTATTTTAAAACCGTTGCCGCAGGGCTACGGTCAATCTTTGGTGGCCGGGTGGCAGCTTACGAAAGCCTGCTCGACCGCGCCCGTCGTGAAGCCGTATTAAGAATGCAGGAAGAGGCGAAAAATAAAGGCGCCGATGCGATTTTTAACCTCAGGTTTGAAACCTCACGTATTGGCCAGAATGCCGGAAAAAGCCTGGGTTCCGTAGAGGTACTGGCGTATGGCACCGCACTGATTCCAACACCCGATATGCGCGCTGAACGCATTGCCCGCAGTAATCTGGCCGCAGCCAGTTCATAATCATGAGTCGCCAACCGCTGGAAAATCCGATTCTTCCGGATCACATCAATAATAAGAACGAGCATCCACTGAAAGACTTTCTGGTTCTGGCGATTGCGGTTGTGCTGCTCATATCTGCGGCCACCTGGGCACTGGCCAGCAGTGCTTCATGGCTTGCGCCCAAGATTCCATACGCCTGGGAATTAGCCTGGCAGACTACAACGCCGGATTCCGATGCCCAAGACACTGATACCGTCACTATGGATCAGCGGAATACTGAACAAGCACTTTCACAGCTATTAAACAAACTGATTGGCGAACATGCCCTGCCCGTCAGCGTTCATTACCTTGCCGATGAAGCAACACCCAACGCCTTTGCCACGTTAGGTGGACATATCTTTATTACTCGTGGGCTGTTAGAAAACGTACAATCGGAAAATGGATTGGCTATGGTTCTGGCGCATGAATACGCCCACATAGAATTGCGCCACCCAATGATCCTGGCACTCGAACAGCTCTCGCTGGGTCTGATAATGGCGCTGTTAGGCGGCGATAATATTGCTCAGATGGTAACTCAGAATACCTCAATGCTGACGGTGCTGGCATTCAGCCGTGATATGGAAAGAGCATCGGATGAATATGCGCTGCAGCGACTCATGATGACTTACGGCCATACCAGCGGTGCAGACGAGTTTTTCAGACAAATTCAAAAACTCGAAACAGAAGACGCATTTTCAGCAACACCTGAGACGCTGGATTTTATGCAGACACATCCGTTAACCAGCGAACGTATCGAAGCTATTGCCGCTTTTACCACAGCCGGAAAGCTAACGCCTCTGGAACCAGCACTGAAACTCTGAACACCAAACAGCCAGCGACAACATCAATGTTTGCGGCTGAATCCGCTCAGTCAGAATCTGGCAACAAGATACGCCAGCACCACCACCACGGTGCCGATACTGATCCAGCGAATTGCCGTTGCTTTCATTTTCGGTACCGCCAGTGCAACCAACACGCCACTGATGATGCTGAATACCAGGCTCAATGCCAGCATGATACCCAACCAGCGGAATAACTCACCCGCCAGTCCTTTGTGAATATAAATCAGCTGACGCATCCAATCGTTAGTTTCGACAATTATATGGGCATGACCGTCCGCCTCTGGCTCAGTCATCATCACTTCGTGATGAATATCCCAGAAACTCAGTAAATGATCGCTGTGATAATAGAGTTGCGGCAATTTTTCAGAATAAAACTGCGTAAATAACTGTCGTGCAGCTTGCTCATCCTGTGGGAAATTGGCCTGCTGTTCTTGTGTCAGCTGTATATCGATTTTTTCAGAGCTGGCCGCACCGCCTTCAAAACCGAGCAAATATAAAAAACCTGAAATAACATACAGCAAAACCAGCGGTAGAAAAAAACAGGAAATATAGGTATGCCAGCGTACCCAAAAGCTACGACCTTTAGCCCCCAGACTGAAACGAGCGGTGTGTTTTTTACGCGACTTTTTACCCGGTGTTCTGGCGGTTTTTTGTCGAGCTGTAACAACCGCTTCCTGCGAAGCGGGATCGGCGGTTTGAGTAGAATGAGACATAACAACTATCGCTATTTACGAGGTAAACGAATTTCAAATGCCAGACCAGCTACGGTTTGGCTGCCACTATCATCGGTATGGTTTAGCCGGGCGATGACGGAACCTCTCAGCGCCTGAATCTGACGTCGGCTCAGAGCCAGGCCTAAGCCATACCCTGAGCTTTTTTCATCTTTGGTACGGGCTTTATCAAGGCGGAAAAAAGGTTCAAAAATCGCATCCAGATACTCTTCTTTGACGCCCGGGCCCTGATCACTGATTTCAATCATCACGTCGTTACCCGATTCTTCAAGACTGACAGTGACTTCACTGCCCAACGGACTGTATTTCATCGCATTACGCACGATATTTTCGATCGCTTGGCCCAACGCTCTGTGATTACTGTATTCTAAAATACATTCATCCGGTAAGCGCAAAACAAGGTAATGATCAGGAAATTCAAATCGGGCGTCTTCAGCGATGGCATCAATCAATAAACAGATATCCAGAGTTTCGAGGGCGAAACCTTCTTTGTTATTTAACTCTGCATTATCAAGCCAGGATAACGTCAGAGTGTCTTCAAGCAACGACTGCATTCCATCAACTTCACGTGCAACCCGCTGTAACGCCGGATCATCCTGGTTATCACTCAGGGCCAGTTTGATTCGGGTAATGGGTGTGCGCAATTCATGAGAAATATCCTGAATTAATTGCTGCTGGCGTTGCATCAATACACTGATATGGTCTGCCATGGCGTCAAAGCTTTGTCCCAGTTCGCCAAATTCGTCCTGACGACCCTTCATATCACCGATGGTGCGCGCCTGGTAATCCCCGCTCCGAAAACGATTGGTCACATGTTGCAACAGCGTCAGTGGCGCATTGATATGACGAAACATGAGCGCGGCAAATAAAGCGACAAGTAATACCGGTAAGCCATAGGTAATCGCATGGTCAATCTCTTGTGAATAGGTACCGGGTCGCATCCTTTGCGGGAGCTGAATAAACAAAAAATAATCGGTGCCTTCCATGCGCAGTTTCATCACTGGATTAAAGCTGTAATAAAGATGAATGGGATAGTCGATACTGCGGCCGACACTGAGATCGGGATTTTCACCAAACAAGCGGGTATCCAGTTCACCGGCGAGCCATTCTGCCTGAGTTTTACCCATTGCCGCCCAGGTATTTTCTTTCGTCATCAGCTGCTTCAGCCAGCTATTGAGTTCCTGTTGACGTTGGTCAATATCGGGATAACGCAAATAAAGATTACTTGCCTGACTGGCATAGAGTCGCAGGGTTTGTCGATGCTCCGGTTCTATCAGGCTGAGCTTGCTTTCAACATAATCACTGAGCAAAACCACTATTGTTACTAATAAAATAGTGGACGACGCCATGAACAAATAGAACTTGGTGAACAGCCGCAGTGAGGCCATATAAGATACGATCTGCTTCATACTTCTGTCAGATCCAAACAATAACCCTGACCACGCACGGTTTTAATCAAATTAACCCCGAGACCAGCGGCGTTGAGTTTTTTACGTATTTTGCTGATGTGCATATCCAGTGTACGGTCGTAACGGCTGAATTCCCGCAGCAATACGTTTTGATACAAATACGCCTTGGTCAGCACTTCTCCCGTCTGATCCGCCAGCGCCTTTAATAAATCGTATTCCATCAGTGTGACACCCAGTGTTTGGCTGGTCGCCGTTTCGCTGAGAATCCGGACACTGGCCTGCTGGCTGTTGAATTCAAACAAATGCTGCGGTTGTCGACCTGCTACTGGTGAAAACAATTCCGGATTACTGCGCCGCAGAATTGCTTCCACCCGCAAATGCAATTCCGTCATATTGAATGGTTTGATGAGATAATCATCGGCGCCGCTTTTAAACCCCTGAATCCGGTCTTCTTCTCCGCCGCGCGCAGTCAGGATTAAAACCGGGGTTTGTTTACGCAAGCGCAGCCCGGCAAGCACTGTAAGTCCGTCTTTCTCAGGCATCATAATATCGAGCAGAATCAGGTGGTAATCCTGTCGACGCGCCATGGTCAGGCCCAGTTCACCATCGTGTGCCGAATCCACCTGATAACCCGAATGCTGCAACTTCTCACACAATATCTGGTTAACTGTCAGGTCATCTTCAATGATCAGGATTCGTGCAACCATACACACCTCGAATACTCGCGATTAAAACGACAAAAGCCCCTGCCTCAAAGAGTCAGGAGCTCTGCAAACGCATCATACACTAAAATTACGAATGCTTTTCAATCGCGATTAATTATCGAGTCAGCGGCTAAAATGTGTAGCATTTTTACGTTTGTTACATTCAACCCCTGGCCGCAAACATCGTGCATAAAAAAACCCGCCGAAGCGGGTTTTTCAGATACAGAGTTCAGCTTACAGCTGCTCAGTACCCTCAGACAGGTACTTAGCAACACCTTCCGGAGATGCATCCATACCCTTGTCACCTTTGTTCCAGCCAGCTGGACAAACTTCACCGTGCTCTTCGTGGAATTGCAGCGCTTCAACCAGACGCACCAATTCGTCAATGTTACGACCCAGTGGCAGATCGTTGATGTTCTGAGCGCGAACAACACCTTCTTTGTCGATTACGAATGCGCCACGCAGAGCAACACCGCCCTCAGTTTCAACATCGTATGCCTTACAGATACCGTGATCGATATCAGCAGCCATGGTGTATTTAACCGGACCGATACCACCCGCGTTGATATCCGTGTTACGCCATGCGTTGTGAGTGAAGTGAGAGTCAATGGATACAGAGATCACTTCAACACCCAGCGCTTTGAACGCGTCCATACGCTTATCCAGAGCGATCAGCTCGGATGGACACACGAAAGTGAAGTCCAATGGGTAAAAGAAAATAACGGCATATTTGCCTTTGATGGTTTCGGACAGAGAATACTCGTCAACGATGGTGCCATCGCCCAGTACCGCAGGAACGGTGAAATCAGGGGCTTGCTTGCCTACTAATACGCTCATATTTGAACTCCTTGAAAGAAAGATTGCATAACTGCATGATTTGAACGGGATATGATACAACGCGTTTCAGGTTAATCCCACCTATACTGTCCAACAACCAAGTTGTGATTAGTTTTTCCAATCGAGGCTATAGCAAAGCGCTATGACGACGGCACACTGTTCTGAACATCCATCCGACCCGATCTCAGTGCCGGTCACAAAACCACGTTTATACCGGACGTCATCAAAGCACTGGTTACGGCGTCACCGCCTGATCCTTATTACGATGATTTTCTCGCTCGCCACGCACGGTTTGTTATTGATTACAGATTCATCAGAAAAACCATTGACCAGGCCTCAGGTGATTAACGCACAACTGGTCACCGCCAAACCACAGGGCACAAACGACCGGGACCAAGATCCATCACTGCGACAGAGTCAGACCGTGCAGCCCCAAACAGCCCAACAGCAAGGCATTGTTCGCGATATCGTACCCACGGAACCTGGGCCAAAGGAACAGAAAGCGGTGCCAGCAACTGCGCCATCGACCGCTCAGAACATTATCAGTAGCCATCGTAGCGACACCCAACAAGTTACTGCAAAAAAAACAAACAGCACCGAGACAAAACCAACAGTCGCTGTTGAGACAAAACAGCCGCCAGAAAACCCACAAACCGCGGCGCTCGCCGAACGCGTAAAACCCACTGAAAAAACAGACCACAAGGATGCAGCCAAGCCACCAGCTAACAGCTCTGACATCAGCCAACAACAGCAGCAACAGCAACAGCAACAGGAACTGAAGAAACAAGGGAATGCAGAGCAGTTTTCTGATCCGGTTGAAAGAAATTATGTGCAACAACTGTTGACCCATCTGGATCAGAGAATCATTGCGCCTCAGTCTTTCAGTGGCAAAGTCCGGCTCAGTCTGACCATTAAATTCGGTCAGATTGTGACTCAGGTTGAAGTATTAACAAGCAGCGGTAATCCGCAAATCGATAGCTGGGTAACCAAAGCCGCCATTGCCGCGAACCCTTACCCACAAACTCCACCGCAACTGAAGCAGCCCTACATATTCAGGCCGACGATAGATTTGGGGGGGAAATAAAACGCGGCTGCGGCAAACACATGCTTCAGCCTTGGGGACAATTGCGACCTTAATAATCAGCGTATCAGAACCACCCGCCATTTAGGCGGGATGGTTATACGCGACCCTTGGCATATTGATCTACAGGGTCACCAATCTAAGACATCTTACCCAGATAGCGATACAACACAGGAACGACGATCAGGGTGAGCAAGGTCGAAACCAACAGCCCACCAATAATCGCCCATCCCATCGGAGACCACATGCTGGAACCCGATAAAGTTAGTGGCAATAAACCACCAATGGTTGTCAGTGTTGTCAGTACGATGGGAACAAATCGGGTTTGGGCAGCTGCTGCAATTGCTTCCAGTTGCTCCATTCCCTGCAGACGCATTTGATTGGCATAGTCCACCAGAATAATGGAATTATTCACCACAATGCCCACTAACGACGTCAACCCGATAAACGCAGTAAAACTGAAGGTATAACCCGTTATAAACAATGCAACCAGAGCGCCAATTAAAGCAAAAGGAATGGCGGCAAAGACAATCAGAGGCTGAATAAACGAGCGGAACTGCAACACCAGTACAGCGAAAATACCGAACACCGCCAGAATTAACGCTTTCGCCATGCCGCCAAATGCGCGCTTACGGTTCGCCTGTTCACCACCGACTGCATAATGAACACCATCTGGCCAGGCGTACTGGTCAAGCTGTTCAACCACAGCATTAGTAACTTTCTCGGTGGTGAAGCCTGGTAATACATCCGCCGTCACGCGTGCCATACGCTCGGTATCAAAATGCTGAAAGCGCGCAATACTGGTTTCCAGCTGAACATCGGCCACCTGTAACAATGGCACCAGTTTTCCATTTGCTGCCGGCACCTGAATGTCATCAAAGGTGGCCAATTCCGGACGTGGATATTCTGACAAACGCAATACCAGATCGTACTCTTCGCCATCGTCATCGCGATAAACTCCCATCGGCAATCCGACCAGCGCGGTACGAATGGTTCGGTCGATATTATTCAGCGGAATTCCCAACATGGCGGCTTTATCGCGATTAATATTAACGCGTAAATCGACTTTGTATTTGCCCACTGGATTATCGACACCGACAATGCCCGGTGTGCGATCCATTATATCGGCAACATCACGGGAAACCGCCTGAATTTTATCCAGGTCTTCACCAATCACACGAATCGCAACCGGAGCAACCACCGGAGGCCCTTGCAGAAATTCTTTAACAATAATCTGCGCCCCGGCAATATCGCCCAGTTCTTTACGCAGCTCAGCCACCATCGGTTCAACCACCCCAAGGTCTCCCTGTTTCAGGGTGACAAACAGCTGAGCAAAATTCACCGTCTGACGAGCTGGAAAAATATTGTAATAAATACGCGGATTACCACGACCAACATTTTGAGCAATATCCACCACCAGCTCTTTGTCCCGTACGATCGCTTCCACCCGGTCGGCCATTTTCTGGGTCTTATCGAAGCCTGTGCCTTCTGGCATATCGATATTCACCAGAACCATTGGTTTCTCAGCTTTTGGGAATAGACTCACGCCAATCATTGGAAACAATGACAAGCTGGCAATGAGCAACGTCAGAGAAATAGCCAGTACTTTGGCCGGATGACGCAGTGCCCTGTCCAACCAACGCTTGTAAGCACCGGCAGAAATCGCTTCGAGTTTTTGTTGTGAACGGGTGGTTTTACTCGCCGACTTACCGAGCTTACTGGCAATCAGTGGTGTTAATGCCAGTGCAATCAGCAACGAAGCAAATAATGTCAGTACCACCGTCACCGGCATGGCCCGTAAAAACGTACCGGAACCATTTTGCATTAACAGCATCGGTAAAAATGACAATACGGTGGTTAATGTTCCACTGGCGACGGCCCAGCCAACCTGGGAGCTTCCAGCAATGGCGGCTTGTCGTGGGGAATCGCCCTCGCGTAAATGACGCGCTACATTTTCCACCACGACAATCGCGTTATCGACCAATAAGCCCAGCGCAATCACCAAACCTACGATCGACATTTGTTGCAGACCAAAGCCAGATAAATCCACCCAGCCAATAGCAATAAAGATCGATAACGGAATCGCGGTGACCACCACCAACGCAGGCTTAAAACCTAAAACAATGATCGACAATACCGCAACCAGAGCGAGACCCTGATTTAAATTACTGAAAAAGCCATCAATCTGACGCTCGACACTGGCACTCTGATCCATCACGGTTTCGATTTCGATGGACTGAGGCAGACGCTGCTGCTGATAATCCGCCAGGTCTTGTTTAATGCCTTCCATCACCTGAAAAATCTGACTGCCTTTACGCTGCACCACAGAAACGAATACCGCACGGCGATTATTAAATTTAGCGCGGTAACTCGGCAGACTTTCGGTCAGTGAAATATCAGCAATGTCGCGCAGATAAATCAGTCGCCCCGCATTGCCCTGAATTGCCTGTCCACGAACAACGGTATCCCCAATTGCCTGCAATGATTCATAGTCACCACTGGTACGCACGGTAAACCGGCGACCACCGGCATTGGCATGTCCTCCCGGTAAGTTCTGCGCCGCGGTGTTTACCGCTGAATAAATTTCATCAAGACTGATTCCCATGCCGTTGACTTTGCGTTGATCAACCTGGATCTGAACCTCCAGTTTAGGCAGCGCTGCAATGTCTACACGCTTCACGCCACTAAGACGTTCTATGCGCTGTTCCATCGCTTCCGCATGGCGTTTTAATTGCTGATAACTGGCTGTTTCAGAAACCAGTGCCAATTGCAAAATACTGACATCCGCCGGAGAGATCTTATCAATATCCAGATCGACAATACTATCCGGTAACTGATCGCGCACCCGTGCCACGGCCGACACCACATCGTCGTATTTGTCTTCCGGATCGGTACCATAAAGAAACTCTACGCGGATAACCGCCAGGCCGTCTTCGACATTGGTTTTTACTTCACGTAAATCGTCCAGTTCATTAATGGCAGACTCAATCGGATCAACCACCAGCTTTTCCATATCCAGTGGCGTTGTGCCCGGATTCACCACTTTGATAATCGCGGCAGAAAAATCGAACTGCGGATCTTCAGAGCGTGGCATCGTAAAAAACGACACCACACCTAACAGAACCAGCAGCAAAAACATCACCAGCGTGAATTGGTGATTACGAATAGCGAGTGCAGGTAATTGCATAACGGTTTCCTGACTCAGTTACTTACTGATAGCAGCAACGGCTGCATTCACAACCTTCAGCTCGCGACCGGGCTGAACATAAGGAGCACCTGCCACAATCACCTGATCGCCGGGACGCAAACCAGTGACCACCAGATGCTCCCCATCCAGACCAATCAAAGGCAGGTGGCGCATCACAGGTTTTCCGTCGTCAACCAGATAAATATCCACACCACCGCGATCACCTTTGACCATGGCGCTCATCGGCAACAAACTGACTTTCTGCTGCTGACTTGGCTTAATCAACGCATTACCAATAAAACCGGCCAGTAGTGACTTCGACTCACCCTGCTGATTTTTACCGGACAAACGTAACTCCACTTCGAACGTTTGCGTAGCATCAGCACGACCAGCCAATTCGCTCACAGTGGCATCAAATAACTGATCCGGGTAAGCATCAAAACGCACCTGAGCTGTATCGTTTAATGCTAAACGGACAATATCGCGATCCGTCACGCCGGCACGTAATACCCAGCCGGTTTTTGTCGAAGCAAACAGGAAGGCCGGTTTGCCGGTAGCGACCAATTCATTGGGTTCAATAAAACGCTTCAGAACACGACCCGCTGACGGTGCCCGAATGACCGCATGACGCTGATTAAAACGGGCAACGGTCAAATCAGAACGGGCAACATCTACTTGAGTCTCGGCTTGTTGCAAACGATCGACCGACAGAGCGTTCGAACCCTGTAACGACTGAAAACGCGTCAGGTTACGTTCGGCGTTGGCCAGTACCGACTCCGCCTTGGCTACCTCGGCATCAATCTCTTCCAAATCGAGTGATGCCAGAATCTGTCCTTGTCTGACCCACTGGCCCTCATCAACTTTCACCTTTCCGACCAGCCCACCGATCTTGAAAGCCAGGTTCTGTTCCGATTTGTTTTCCAGCATACCGCTGATGTGAATATTACGAGCGTAATTCACTACATCGGCTTTTATCACTTCTACCGGCAATGGAGCCTGGGCAGAAACACAAACGCTGAGCAGTGTGAACGTCAGAAGAACAACTGCCTGAGAGCGGCATGCTGTTAGGGATGAGCGCAGAAATGAGTACATATTGGCCTCCAGAATGGTCGCCATCGTAATTAAAGGAATGTATCGACTGCTGTGTTGTTGATAAAAACAATGGCGCTATTCGCCTCATGTTTACAGCGAGTACATAGTATGACGAGCATGTTTACACCGTCAACACAAAGTTGACGCTGCACACAGACTTGGGTTGAATGCCCACATACGAAATTAAAAACATGGAACGAATATGAGCGCAGCACGTCCTGCAGATCCTGAACCTCAACCTTCTAACGCCACCTGTCAGTACCATCATGGCAACCTGAGAGTCGCATTGTTACAGGCTGCGGTTGAGCTGATTCGCGAAACCAGTGTGGAAGCGCTCAGTCTGAGAGCGCTGGCCAGGAAGGTGGGTGTATCGCAGACAGCGCCCTATCGACATTTTAAAGATAAAAATCATCTGCTGGTCGAAATCGCCAAAGACACGTTTGCAGAAATGGTGATGGTCACCACCAAAAAACTGGACCGCGAGCAAACACCCCCTCAAAACGTCTGTAATTGTGGCCTGGCGTATCTGCAATTCGCGATCGAGAACCCAGAGCGCTACAAACTGGTGTTTGGTCCCAGTATTAAAAATCGCGAAAACTACCCAGACCTGATGGACGCCGGTATGCGTTCATTTGCCGTGCTGATGACATTAGTAGAGGAAGGTATCGCCAGCGGAGACTTCCTCGATCATTGCCCCAAGCTACTTGCCAATGCCTGCTGGACCGCTATGCACGGGTTTGCCTCGCTGGCGATCGACGGCTTTTATCAGCGCCAGGAACTGCAGGTCGATTTTGTGACATTAATGGAAGGTCAAGTGCAGTTATCCATGCGCGCCATCCAGCGCCAGCCGAGCTGGGTATAACAGCGCCGTTAGCGGCAGAAACCCATCTAATTTCCTGACCATAAAGACAACTTATGTCTTTTTATGCCGGGCTTTCTATTCCAGTATGAACATGCCACCAGACCAGACACCATCTGGCCCGCCTGTTTTGGAACCATGGTACATAAAAATGCGTTTAAGGGGTGAATAAGCTGAATTTAAACGCTATACTGCCCGCCCTTTTTTATTGCCGTTGTGGCTGGTTGTGAGCCGAACGACAACAACTTTCAGGTAGGACGATATGGGTAAACAAACCGCCCTTTACGCAAAGCATATTGAAGCCAACGGCAAAGTCGTTGATTTTGGTGGCTGGGATATGCCAATTCACTACGGTTCGCAGATCCAGGAACACAATGCCGTGCGTGAAGACGTTGGTATGTTCGACGTTTCACACATGACCATCGTGGATGTGAAAGGCAGTGATGCCAAAGCCTACCTGCAAAAACTGCTTGCCAATGACGTTGATAAATTAAAAGACACCGGCAAAGCGCTTTACACCGGTATGTTGAATGACGCTGGCGGCGTTATCGACGACCTCATCGTTTACAACATGGACGGCTGGTACCGCACAGTTGTGAACTGTGCCACCCGCGAGAAAGATCTTGAATGGATGGACAAACAGACCACTGGTTTTGATGTGTCACTGACTGAGCGTCCTGAACTGTCGATGCTGGCGGTTCAGGGTCCTAACGCGATTGAGAAAGTGAAACAGGTTAAGCCTGAAGCAGCGGAACTGGTTGGTGGCCTGAAGATCTTCCAGGGCCTGCCTCAGAGCGACTGGTTCTTCGCCCGCACCGGTTACACCGGTGAAGACGGTCTGGAAATCATGATTCCGGAAGCTGAAATTGCAGATTTCTGGCAAGCATTGGTAGATGCGGGTGTACAACCGGCAGGTCTGGGCGCTCGTGATACTCTGCGTCTGGAAGCGGGTATGAACCTGTACGGCAATGATATGGACGAAACCATAAGCCCGTTACAAGCAGGCATGGGTTGGACCATCGCCTGGGAACCCGCTGAGCGCGACTTCAATGGTCGCAAGGCGCTGGAAGCCGAAAAAGCCAAAGGCGATATTCCTAAATTGGTTGGCTTGGTACTGGAAACCCGTGGTGTAATGCGTTCTCACCAAAAAGTGGTGGTAGACGGTATTGGTGAAGGTGAAGTGACATCGGGTACCTTCTCACCAACCCTGCAGCACTCGATTGCGATGGCCCGTGTTCCTAAAGGTACCGGCGACAGCTGTGAAATTGAAATGCGTGGCAAACTGATCCCTGCCCGCGTTGTGAAATTGCCGTTTGTACGCAACGGTAAAAAGGTTTTTGAATAAAACCAAAGAATTTCGATAACGGCGCGTCTCATTCGACACGCCTTTATCTACCAACTTAAAACGAACTGAAAAAGCGTCAGACCGTACGGAGAAAACTGATGAGCAATATCCCAACAGAATTAAAATACGTTGCATCCCACGAGTGGCTGCGCAAAGAAGAAGACGGCACCATCACTGTTGGTGTTACCGATTTCGCACAAGAACAGCTGGGCGACGTCGTATTTGTTGAGCTGCCGGAAGTGGGAACTGAAGTAGCCGCCGACGACGATATCGCTGTTGTTGAATCTGTAAAAGCTGCTTCTGACATCTACGCACCGATCTCTGGTGAAATCGTAGCGATCAACGAAGACCTGGTCGATGCGCCGGAAAAAGTAAACGAAGACCCATACGGCGAAGCCTGGTTCTTTAAGATCAAGCCAGCCAACGAAGGCGACTACGATGGCCTGTTGACCGCTGATCAATACGAAGCTGAGTGTAACTAGTACTTCAGGTATCTGAGTTTCTGTAATTATCAAAAGCCTCGGCCTTGCTTCTGCACAACCGGGGCTTTTTTCTTTCTGACATAAAGACGTACGAGACATCCCATGACGACATTGTCTTTAAATACCCAGTCCTTAAAAGAGTTGGAACAGCGCGACAACTTTGTTGGCCGCCACATTGGTTCGGACGGCGCTGGTGTGGATCACAGTGAAGAAAACGCCATGCTACAGAGCATTGGTGCTGAATCCCTCGACGCACTCACCGCTGAGATTGTACCGGCCGATATTCTGCAGGAGCCATTCCTGGATATCGCCGACAGCCGCACCGAGTTTGAAGCCCTGAACTACCTCAAGTCTCTGGCGGCCAAAAATAAGGTGTTTAAAAGCTACATCGGCATGGGTTACCACGACACTATTATTCCACCGGTGATTCTGCGTAACGTGATGGAAAATCCGGGTTGGTATACGGCATACACGCCATACCAGCCTGAAATCGCTCAGGGCCGTCTGGAATCTTTGCTGAACTTCCAGCAAATGGTGATCGACTTCACCGGTATGGAACTGGCTAACGCCTCTCTGCTGGACGAAGGTACTGCTGCGGCGGAAGCCATGGCGATGATCAAACGTTCCGTACGTAAGAACAAATCCAACACCTTCTATCTGGACGAAAACTGCCTGCCACAAACCATCGATGTGGTGAAAACCCGTGCCGAAGCGTTTGGCTGGGAGGTACAGGTCGGTCCGGCAGCTGAAGCGGCCGATGCGGATGTTTTCGGTGCACTGTTCCAATACCCGGGGGTAGACGGTGAAGTCATCGACCTGACGGACGTAATCGCTGCGCTGCACGAAAAGAATGCCATGGCGGCGGTTGCTTCCGATCTGATGGCGCTGATCATGCTGAAAGCACCGGGCGAAATGGGCGCCGATATCGTACTGGGCAACGCTCAGCACTTTGGTGTACCCATGGGTTTTGGTGGTCCACACGCTGCCTTCTTCGCCACTCGTGACGCCTTTAAGCGTTCGATTCCTGGGCGTATCATCGGTGTCTCGATCGACGCTCAGGGTAAGCAAGCACTGCGGATGGCACTGCAAACCCGTGAACAACATATCCGTCGTGAGAAAGCCAACTCCAACATCTGTACCGCTCAGGTGCTGCTGGCGAACCTGTCGGCGTTCTACGCGGTTTACCACGGTCCTAAAGGTCTGCAAACCATCGCCGGTCGCATCCACCGCCTGACCGATATTCTGGCGGCTGGCCTCTCTTCACCTCAGGGACAGGCCAAAGGCTTAGAAATCACTAATAGCCAGTGGTTCGATACCTTAACCGTAAAAGTGACTGACCGTGATGCGATTCTGGCACGTGCTGAAACCGCTGAACTGAACCTGCGTATCGACGCTGATACTCTGGGTGTGACCCTGAGTGAGAAGACTTCCGCCGAAGACGTTGCAGAATTATTTGATGTCATTATCGGCGAAGGGCACGGCCTCGACGTTTACGCACTCGACGCTGATATCGTCACCAACGGCAGTACCAGCATCGCCGAAAACGTTGCCCGTAATACCCCATTCCTGACGCATCCGACGTTCAACAGCCATCACACAGAACATGAGATGCTGCGCTATATGAAGCGTCTGGAGTCCAAAGACCTGGCGATGAATCACAGTATGATCACACTGGGTTCATGCACCATGAAGCTCAACGCCACTACCGAAATGATTCCGGTCACCTGGCCAGAATTCGGCAATATTCATCCGTTCGCGCCTCAGTCTCAGACAGTGGGCTACGAACAAATGATTGCCGAGCTGGACGACTACCTGAAACAAGTCACCGGCCTTCCGGCGGTTTGCATGCAACCGAACTCAGGCGCACAGGGTGAATACGCTGGCCTGTTAGCGATCAAGAAATACCACGAGAGCCGTGGCGAAGGGCACCGTAACGTGTGTCTGATTCCTCGCTCTGCCCACGGCACCAACCCGGCTTCAGCGCAAATGGCGTCCATGCGTGTGGTTGTGACCGACTGTGATGAAGACGGCAACGTCGATTTTGCAGACCTGAAAGCCAAAGCCGAAGAGCTGGGCGATCAACTGTCTTGCTTAATGCTGACCTACCCATCAACTCACGGTATCTATGAACAAGGTGTGCGCGAAATCTGCGACCTGATTCATGAGCACGGCGGTCAGGTATATATGGACGGCGCTAACCTGAATGCTCAGGTCGGCATTACCTCGCCAGGCCATATCGGTGCTGACGTAACACACATGAACCTGCACAAAACCTTCGCTATTCCACACGGCGGTGGTGGCCCGGGTATGGGTCCGATTGGTGTAGCAGCGCACCTGGCACCGTTTGTAGCGAACCACGCGGTACGCCCGATTGATAGCGAATCCAAAGGTAACGGTGCGGTATCCGCAGCGCCTTACGGTTCTTCTTCGATCCTCAACATCAGCTGGATGTACATCACCCTGATGGGCGGCAACGGTCTGCGCAAAGCAACCCAGGTTGCTCTGCTCAAAGCCAACTACCTGGCGAAGCGCCTGAGCACGCACTACCCGATTCTGTACTCGGGTCAAAACGGCCGTGTGGCGCACGAATGTATCGTTGACCTGCGTCCGATCAAAGCCGAAACCGGTATCAGTGAAGTCGATATCGCTAAGCGCCTGATGGACTACGGTTTCCACGCACCAACCATGTCGTTCCCGGTTGCGGGTACCTTCATGATTGAGCCGACTGAATCGGAATCTCAGGCTGAGATCGATCGTTTCGCTGATGCGATGATTGCAATTAAAGGCGAGATTGAAGCGGTTGTCCGTGGTGAGTTAGACGCGGAAAATAACCCGCTGAAAAACGCACCTCACACCGCAGAAGTGGTTACCGGTGATTGGGAACGTCCTTACTCCCGTGAACTGGCGGCTTATCCGGTTAAAGACCTGGGCGCTCATAAGTTCTGGCCAAGCGTTGGCCGTATTGATGATGTGTACGGCGACCGTAACCTGATTTGTTCTTGTCCGGCGATTGAGAACTATGAAGATTAATCTTCGTTTTTCTTAAAAACGGAAGATATAAAAAACCCCGCTAGCTGAGAAGTTAGCGGGGTTTTTATGTCTCAGGCTCATTTCTCGTTCCCACGCTCCGCGTGGTTACGCAAGCGAATAGAAAAATCAAAGAGATTGCTAATCCTGCAGTGCTTTCTCCAGCAGATGAAACACATAAGGAGCCCCGCATTTCATTGGAGCGCGGAGAATGTCATGATCATTAACAATCACACTTAACAACCTATATACTTTATTTACACCATCAACAACGTCATCGACGTATTTAAATCCTGGTAAGTATTTTTCCTTTTCCCTAAAAAATGACAGATCCTGATGAGCTAAATATTTATTACGAACAACTAGAAGCTCGCTGCGAGCAGGTTTAATCTGTTGATCGTAAATATTTTTAATTTCAGAGTAACGAGAGTGAGATTCAACACACTCACTTCTTAGAAAGTAATCTAACGTTAGATTTTTATTTATTCCATTACGTCCAGACTCGCCGTTATCTGTCATTTTGCACGCAAGAATGATCAAGTGACCATATAATTCATCGAACAGCATTTTAAAAAAGTTTAGTTCGTGATCATTAATAAGCTGAACCCTGCCATCATCCCAATAGATTTTTTTGAACTCCTCACGCAGGTTAAAAGCTCGCCTTAAAACATTTCCAAATGCATCAAGATCTGTTTTTAGCAGCTCACTTTCTTCACTCACCGGATGCTCCTTATTCATAACGTATACTCCAACCCACTTTCAATATCAGGTGCTATCAAATCTAGTAATAAAACTTACCAGCCAGCCTCATTCATCTCATCATCAAGCCCCTCAAGATATTCTTCAGAAACATCTAATGAATCAAATATTCCAGGTTTCTGATGTTTAACCATCATTGGCTTAAAGCCCTTTCCATATGGATAACCTCTACGATCACCATATTCACTTCTTTTCAAAAATCCTTCCTGAATTCCAGACCATGTATGTTTATTCACATATAGATAAGCAAGCTCATCTTTTTTATCAATTAAATCCAATAACGCCTTTTTGGTAGTTACGGAAACTACCTTTCCTTTACTGGGTCGATTCGAAACTTTATTAAAAAAGTAGCTATAGTGATAACTATCAATACCCTCAAGGTATTTTGTCCTCCAGTACCCAGGTGGAAGAACCTGAATGCCGAATTCGCCTAGCTGCTTGGAATATATTTCCCTGAAGCAAAGATTCATCTTTCCAGAGCAGAATGGCTCACCGGTTTTAAAATCCTGCGCCACAACTTCCGTTGACTGACTGCCTTGCTGCGTTATCGCCGCGGTCTTTGAAGAACTCTTAACCACGACTTTTTCTGGAGAGTCTGCAACAAAGCCCACTTTGAAGCTGCCTGAAAGCGAACACCTGATTAATCCAGATTCAGCATCAAAGCTGACGCTCTCTTGCTTCTCGACCAATCGCGCAAAAGCTTTTGTCGTAACCAACCGGTCCTCGTGGTGCTGAGCACCGCTATTGCTGGCAACACTCGAAAACTCAGATTCAACCTGCACAGTCGCCGATTGCGCAGCATCTCTGCGAGCATAATCCAATGCCATCTCACATGCTTTTAGCTTGGTGTCAGATACACCAACACCTTTAGAACTAATGATTTCCTGAGAAGCGTTTAAAGAAGTAGAAAAGCCAGCTAGCGTAAGCAACGCTGCAACCAAGTTAAGAGGAGAAGCCATACCAATTCCCTTTAAGTAATGGCCCATTGATAACATATTTATTACTTTAATTCAGCCCAACGCCCGCATAACTGCTTCCGGCTCTTTAGCAACTACATTCAACAAGGCTAATGCAGGCTCCTGCGGAGTGCGATCTCCACGCTCCCAGTGACGCAGCGTTGCCACGCTGATCCGTAACTTATCTGCAAACTGAACCTGAGTTAAGCCCAGACTTTTACGCATCTTGGCCACATCTATCAGCGGTAGTTTGTAACTTGTAGATTCAACGTCTTTGCCATCGACTAGGTCGATTGCTTCCTGTAGGCCATCGGCGATGCTTTGGAATTCTTTGCTCATTTCATTATTCGTTCATGCAGCACGAGAAAACCAATGTAATCCAATGGATTACTAAAGAAAAAATATTTTTTACTATATCAAGCTGCAATCTCTGGGGTTCGCTCCACTCACCCCAGCCTACGAATGTAGCGGCGGTTTAACAATTAAAGAATGTGGACAGGTAGGTTGGGTGGAGCAACGCGATACCCAACTACAAGCCAAATTAATAGTGGTATCGAAGCTGCGCTATCAGCACAGCACCGTCTTCCACCTTATAAACCAACCGGTGCTCATCATTAATCCGGCGCGACCAATAACCCGCTAAGCCATGCTTCAGAGGCTCTGGCTTGCCAGTGCCTTCAAACGGTGTGCGCTGAATCTCTTTGATTAGCGCATTAATCCGTTTCAGCATTTTCTTGTCGGTGGATTGCCAGTAGAGGTAACTTTCCCAGGCTTTGCTGGAGAAGATCAGCTTCATCTTTCGATCACTCAATCTTCGAGTAGAGCGCGCTCTGTACCCTGCCCATTCTCTAACTCAGCAATCGATTCCAGCAGATTGCGGGCGTTGGCCGGTGAGCGTAACAAATAGGTGGTTTCCTGCATGGCTTGATAGTCTTCCAGAGACATCATCACCACAGGTTCTTCACTTTTACGAGTAATAATCACCGGAGCATGGTCGTTACAGACCTGCTCCATGGTTTTCGCCAAGTTGGCGCGGGCAGCGGTATAACTGATAGCGTCCATCGTTTCTCCATCGCGCCTTCAGGCTCGATTCATACTGTACATCATTCCGTACAGGTTAAATTTTAACCATGAAAAAATCAATCCCCTGGCTCACTCCAATTACCCCATCCTACGCCTGTATTAGATGCAACCAGCTTCATTATCAAACACAACCAAAAGTTGCCATATGCAATTCCAAAGCATATATTTGATAAATACAACTCATATCGGGTGATCTATGCAGGCAGCCATGCAACCAAACGAGGAACTGGTGATTGCCAAAGCGGTGATCAACGCCAGTGATGAGCTGGGTCTCGCGCGCGGTGAGCTGGCTCAGGTTCTCGGTATTGACCCGTCCCAGGTCAGTCGTTTAACCCAGCGTGGTGTTAAGCGTTCCAGCAAACAATGGGACATCGCACTCTACGTTATCCGTATCGCCCGTGCCCTGTTTGCCCTGAATAACGGCGATAAGGACAACACTCAACACTTTATGAAAACCCCAAACCGCGTTCTGCAGCTGACGCCGAAAGAAGCGTTAAAAGATCTGGCCGGCTTAGTGCGGGTACTGAACTTCGTCGACGCAATGCGCGGCAAGGTTTGATGACAGATCTCCGTAACCTGATTGAGCAGCAACGTGATCTCCTCTGCGGCAAGTTATACCGGATGGTGGAAAATCAGGAACAGGTCGCGACCCGCCGACTGGTCGATAACGCTGCCGAGCATGATTTGCTGGAAAGCATCCTGGAAGAGAGCAAACCGCCCTATCATCTGGATACGCCAGACGGCATGGATTATCTGCTGAAAACGCCATTTCGTTATCCACCCCTGAAATACGGATCGCGCTTCGGCACGATCAACGAAGCGGGTATTTTCTACGGTGGAATCCATCCAGAGGTAGTGATTGCCGAGGTCGCTTATTATCGCTTTGTGTACTGGTATTCACCGCAGGAGCCATTTCCGCAGCCAATTCAGTCGCAACACACATTGTATTCGGCCAGATTCAAAACTGATGCTGGAGTGGATTTAACCGGAGAAGCGTTTACGCAATACAAGGAGCTGCTCACTTCTCCTAGTGACTACCGGTTTACCCAACAACTGGGAAGCCTGATGCGTCAGCAGGACATCGAAGCCTTTATCTATCAATCGGCGAGAGATCCGCAGGCTGGCGCCTGTATTGCTCTGTTTACCCCTGAAGCTCTGGATACGCTGAAGCCAGATTTGCAGGCTGATTATATGTGTGATGTCGATGGTGAAACCGTCAGCATGCGGCGCAACGGACAATTTGAGTCACTGCGTTTTGCACTATCGGATTTCCAAATTGATCACCAGCTACCGATGCCTGCCTGAAATTCTCGGCTTTGAGTCATACTTCTGGCACTTACATCCTTAGAATTAGACATAAAAGGCCATAAGAATACGTCTTCCTAATCGTGCTGAGACTTTTTCAAAAGAGGGGCTTCCATGACTAACTGTCTGGTGACGGACTGCACGAGGCGTTTCAAGCGCTTATATGACGTCAATGACAGCCGCTTTTAACATCCTTTTACTACACTGAATGAACATTCAATTGATACAATGCCTGCCCATTTTTTCGACGAAGCTCCTCCATGAAACGCGCCCTACTGCTGCTACTGATGTTTTTACTACCAACCACCGTGGCTGCCAACAGCTGCACAACGGTGCGTTTTGGTGTCGTTGACTGGACTGATGTACAGGCAACTACCGCCACGGCAGAGCAATTACTGACCCGGCTGGGATACGAAGTCGAGACTGAATTGCTGTCGGTCCCCGAGGTTTATCAGAAATTATCCGGCGGAGAACTGGATGTCTTTCTGGGAAACTGGATGCCAACCATGGAGCCGATTATTCAGCCTTACCTGTTAAATAAGAGTGTCGATGTACTGGGCAAAAATCTCAGCGGCGCGAAATATACGCTGGCAGTGCCAGACTACGTTTACGATGCTGGCGTCCGCTCGTTCGCTGATATTGTGCGCTTTAAGGATCAGTTCAAAAATAAGTTATACGGCCTGGAAAAAGGTAATGACGGTAATGCTCTGCTTCAGCAAGTGATTGCTAAAAACGATTTTTCACTGGGTAACTTTTCGCTGGTCGAGCTGCCGGAGCGGTTGATGTTGTATCAGGTAAAACGACACATTCGTGACGGCGACTGGATTGCGTTCCTTGCCTGGGCACCACACCCGATGAATGAAAACTTCGATATCCGTTACCTGGCCGGTGGCGATGCCTACTTCGGTCCGGATCTGGGTGGTTCGACTGTGTATACCAACACCCGGGCAAACTTTCGCCGCGACTGCCCTAACGTTGCCAAATTACTCGATAATCTCGAGTTCTCTTTGGAGATGGAGGGTGAGGTGATGAATATGATGTTAGGTGAGTTTGTTCCCGGCGATCGTGCCGTGCGCGACTGGATGTTCCGCAATCCGACTGCACTTAATGGCTGGCTGAATGGTGTGACCAACCAACAGGGGAAAGCCGTTAATCCAGGCCAACTGGCTGAGAGGATGCAGCTGACCTTTTCGAACTAGCGACAATCTGAGCAGGCGCGGCTCCCTGGTCACGCCTGCCTGCTCTCGTTTGCTGAATAAATTCCCCAGGCACTCAGGCCCGCCAGCAGAACACCTGCTGAGGCAACCATAAACGCACCAAATGCATCGTTAGAACCAGGCTCCAGAGTTAAGGCAACCTGCATAGCGATAGCAGACAGTCCAATCATTGCTGCACTGGTCACGTAACCCATAGCCCGCACCGGTTTACCACCCACATCACTCAATGCCGCAGCAGTCGCCAACCACGCTATCAACATCAACAAACGAAGAAACTGAAAGCCCTGGAAAAGCATTGCGACCAGCGACAGGATGGCAAGAATAACAAAAACAGTGGCTAATGATTTTCTCAGCATATTCATAGATTCTCTCACGCTCGTAGCGATGTTAATTACAACGTCCAGAATGAGGATAACAGTCCACTGCCACCAAGGGCAGCATCTGTACCCTTCTTACCGTTTCCTGAACCTGAGTTGACGAATGCACCTCAACCAACGCCGGGCTAAAACACTGGCTGTCGCCAGCGAAATTCGTTAGCGTGTCAGCCTTCGCCTTTTTGGTTAGCCATTTCAATAACAAGGATCGATATGTCTTCGGATAAGACCGCCCAGGATATTCTCAATGCCCCGGTTACGCCGCTGTTTTTTAAGATGGCAATGCCTATCATTCTGGGTTTGTTAGTCAACGGTTTATACAACTTCGTTGATGCTATTTTTATTGCCCGTGCGGTCGGTACCGATGGTATTGGTGGCGTTACTGCCGCTTTTCCGATTCAGCTGATTCTGATCAGCATCAGTGCCATGATGGGGAGTGGCGTAGCCTCTGTTCTTTCACGTCGTCTGGGGGCTAATGAGGACGATGATGCCAACCGGATATTTAATGCATCGGTGTTTCTGGCATTCTCAGTCGGCCTATTTTTTTCGATCGTTGTCAGCTTTTTTAACCGCGATATATTCATTTTATTGGAATTACCGTCTGCGATTCGTGATTACTCAATCGAATACCTTCAGCCTATCGCATTATTTTCAGTCATCAGTTTTTGTTATGGAACCTTAAGTGACTCTATCAGGGCACAGGGATTAAACAATCACATCTTTTTTATGATGGTGCTGTCGTCACTATTGAATATTTGTCTGGATGCTCTGTTTCTGTTTGTTTTCGAATGGGGTGTTGCCGGTGCGGCATGGGCAACCGTGATTGCGCTGTCCACATCATGTGCATACGCAACGCGACTGATTTTCAGTGGCCAACATCGAATTCGATTTAATCGTCGTTACATCCGTCCAAATATAGCGGTTCATAAAGAAACCATGACACTTGGCATTCCGATTTTTATGTCGTATGCCGGTTACGGTCTGATGCTGTTAATTGTCAATATCGCTATTGTGATGGTGGCACAACAAAATGCCGAGCTGTTAATCAGTGCTCACGGTATTTTAAACCGTACGTTAATGCTGATTTTTCTGCCTGTTCTGGGGATGATGATCGCGTTTCAAACGTTTGCCGGGTTTAATTTTGGTGCCCGAAAATTATCCAGAATTGGTCAAGGGCTTAAGGTTGCCCTGACTGTGAGTACCCTATATTGCCTGATATGGACCGTCGTGATGCTTTATATTCCGCATTACCTGTATGTATTGTTCAGCGAAGATCAGGCGTTGGTAAATACCGCCGCTAAAATCTCAACCGTCGTGTATTTATTGTTTGTCACCAAGGGAATCGCTCAGATCTGTCCGGCGCTGTTTCAGGCCATGGGCTATGCCAAACCGTCTGCCTGGTTAAATGCACTACATACTTATGTACTGCTAATTCCGGTGTTATTGCTGAGCATACAGTTATGGCAAAGCGATGGGATCTGGTGGACCTTCCCGATGATTGATGCCATTGCCGTCATTATTATTGCCACTTACACCTGGCTCTTTATGCGACAGTTCAACCTGAAAGTTCAGCAAAGTAACGGCTTCTAACCACAGCACTATCACTGGCACTCTGGTATCGCTGAGCTAAGGTCTTACAGATCTTTAGTAATTCCCCCTGCCCTGCGGAGGCCAGATATGCCGTTAGTTCGCCTTATTTATGCCAGCAAGAAAACAGACGAGTGGAATGAATCAGAAATTGAATCGCTGATTAAGACCTCGCAGGAACGCAATCATCGGCACCTGGTTACCGGTTGTCTGTGTTTTAACCGCAAATATTTTATGCAGTGCCTGGAAGGATCACGTTCTCAGGTAAACCTGATTTACAACAGCATTACCCGCGACAAACGCCACAAAGAGGTGGAGTTGTTGTGCTATCAATACATCGATGAACGCGACTTTGGAGAATGGGATATGCATTACGTTCCGGACTCACGAATTACCCAGGAGCTTATTCTGCGTTTCTCCGGAGTAAATGATCTTGATCCATACCTGATGACTAACACAGGGGCACTACGTTTCTTAAAAGAAGCGGTGAAACAAACCAGCGGCAGCGGTATGTAATCCAGTGGCTTGCAAATGCATCGGGTGGTGCAGACTGAATCAGAAGTTCCATCAATACTTTCATTACTGGCCGCAAACGCTTTCAGCAAAGCAAAAAAGTAGTATTGCCAGAAAAACTTCTCCCTCAGGTTGCGATCGGGCGTTTGATTGGCCCGCATTGATGTAAACACCTGATAATTATATGGGTAATCACGCAATTTTTTAGGGACTGTCTAATCTTAAGGACAAATCGAGCAGTTACCCGGATCGAAGATGAAATCACTTCCCCTGAAAAATAAGCTTCTGGCAACCACTCTGGCGATCATAGTTCTATTGGCAGCCACCATGAGCTGGCAAACCAATAATGGCATTTCTGATCTGAGCGACCAGGTATCCAGCAATGCCGAGAATAATCTTTCACAGGCGGCAATAGAGCGCATTCGGGCTTCTGCAGACGCTTACAGCGAACGCATGGCTGGCTACATCAACTCAACTTATCGTATTCCAACAACCTTAGCCGGGGTGATTCAGGCATCACCCTCATCTGATAATCCAATGACACGACAGCAAGTCAGCCGTCTGATTGGTGATGCATTGGCAGTCAATCCGGATGTGAGTTCGATGTACGCCCAGTTTGATGCCAATGGTTACGATAATAACGACGATGCGTTCGTCAATTCAGGTTTAAAACACTCCACTGAAGACAGCGGCTCATTAGAAATCTATTGGGTACGTAACCCGGATGGCAGCCTCAGTCAGGAGAAGGTCGATAACGCTGAAGAAAAATATGCAGACGCTAAAAATGAGTTTGGTATCCGCGAATCAGAGTGGTATCTGTGCAGCAAAGACAGCCTTCGTCCCTGCGCCATGGAACCCTACATGTATGAAATCCGCCCCGGTTACAATGAATTAATGACCAGCCTGACGGTGCCGGTTGTCATTAACGGTACGTTTCGGGGCCTCGTTGGTACCGACGTTAATTTACCCATATTTCAGAAGCTGGTCGAACAACTCAGCGCTTCACTCTACGGCGGCCAGGCCAAAGTAACGCTGTTATCGTCTATGGGGTTTGTTGCCGCCTCCAGCCATTATACGGAAAAATTAACCCGCCCCTTTACTGAATCAATGCCGCAACTGGGTCAGCAATTACAATCACTGCATGAAAGCGACGGTGTCTTACAAACCGATACCCGTATTTTTGTGTCATCACCGATCACCATCAAGGCCGCCAACAGCCAGTGGTCTTTGGTTATTGAGCTGCCGAAGGCGGTTGTTCTGGCTCAGCTGACAGAGCTGCAACAATTAATCGCTAACGAGAAATCAGCGGTACTGGGCGCTCAGCTGATCACCGCTGTGGTTTTAACCATCGTTGCGTTTATTGCCATTGGCTTGCTGGTGCAGAGTATTGTCAGACCGTTGAGCCAACTGAATCAGCAAGTCCAGCAACTGGCCAGTAATAACGGTGACCTGACCCAAACCCTGACGCTGGATACCCACGCAGAACTGATCGAACTCAGCCATGGCTTTAATCAGTTTATGCTGAAGCTGCGCGATATGATTGAGGCATTAAAACAGGTCGGTCATGAAGTCCGCGGTGCGTCCGATCAAAATCGTTCCATCAGCCAGACAACACGGAAAAATACCGATAGCCAGCAACACGAAGTGGATAATGTGGTGACCGCAACTCAGGAAATGTCGGCCACTGCCATGGAGGTTTCCCGTATTGCCCAAGACACCTCAGACCGGACTCAGGAAGTGCAGGCCACGGTGGTTGAATCTCAGCGCAATCTATCCACCGCGGTTGATAGCGTGCTTGAACTGTCTTCAAACATGAACACCGCCAGCGAGTCAATCTCTCAGGTTGCGGCACGTTCCGATGACATTAACCGCATTATGGTGGTGATTCGTTCGATTGCAGAACAAACCAACCTATTGGCACTTAATGCCGCCATTGAAGCAGCGCGTGCCGGTGAACAAGGCCGGGGGTTTGCAGTCGTTGCCGATGAAGTGCGAACTCTGGCATCGAAAACTCAGGAATCAACCGAAGAAATCGACGGTATGATCGTCAGCCTGCAAGACGAGGTCAACAAGGCCGTTAATATCATTAACAACGGCACGCAGCAGGCTACCGGCAGTATGGAGACCACCCGCCAGGCACACACTTCGTTGCACCAGGTAGTGGAAGCCATTACAGAAATTACCGATCACATCAGTCAGGTTGCCACTGCGGCAGAAGAACAAAGTTCCGTCAGTGAGGAGATTTCCCGCCACCTGACGAATATCGGTGATGCAGCACAGGCACTTGCCGGCCTCGCTCAGGATGCCAACCAAAGTAGTCATCACGTGACCGACCAACTTAATGTATTGGATCAGCAACTGAATGCATTACGTACCTGATTCATATTCCGTGAAATAAAAATGCCCGCTCTGTTAGCGTTCCGTGTGCATGAACACTAACAGGCGGGCATTGTTACTTCGTTGTGTTAAAAACGATACAAGGCACTCAATTACAGGCTAACAGCGTTGAATACCTGCTCAGACATGCTTGAGTTCTCCGAATTTTTCACAGTATGGTAAGTGCTTTTCCATAACCACCAGCCACTGCTGCGGCTCTTGGTTGCTACGGAAAAATTCACACCCTGCTGTAAATTATTAGCGGCATAGCTCAGCTCAACGCCACGTTGGTCACCTATGGTACCGCCGTGATGCGTATTACTACCCATCAGCACCGGATAATGATTCACGTAAAGGCCTTTAGGAGCGCTAACACTGGTTTTTTTACCGTCCAGTGCGCGGTAGTTCACACAACTGTCGATACCTTCGATACGGTTACCACCACAGGCCGAGTGCAGAGATACCACGCCATCGTCTGTACCCGGTAAGAATGGCCCGGTTACACCCAGATATTCATTACCACCACCGACAAAACGTAAACGCGGCACATCAGATGCACCAATAGCGGTTTGACGTGCCACTGTTGGTCGCAGATCCTCCAGCACCCCGAGTTTCTCAGGCGTTACGGTAAAGCCCAAAAACGCGTTAACCGCTGCGCGAATCGGTGCCGTCAGCCAGCTGTTGCTACCCGCGACATCAATAGCTAACTGCGCTAATTCGGAACCACCACCCGCGCCAGCAAAGTCCAGCACAGCCAGAACATTCAATGGTTGCAGACCCGCTGCTTCGGTCCAGATTTCCTGTTGATCGAGTAACATACGCGTTACCAGATCGCCAGTAGAATGGGTCACGATGACACAGCCCTGATTACAAAAACCTGAGCGTGACCAACCGATCACTTTATCGTAGGCCGCTTCAGCAATACCCTGCTGTAACCGCTGTTTCGAACTCCAGTCAAGTCTGTCATCAGCATGCTGTGCCCAGAACGCCGACCAATAATTGGCTCCGTCCTGTTCCACCTGGCGATCATCAATGCTGGCTTGCATTAATTGGCCCGGCTGTAAGCCGTGCACCAGAATGACATTCTTTCCCGCCAGTTGGGCCTGAACCGGTAAACTGCATAAAAAGCACAGTGCCAGCCAATAACGCCACAATGACGAACGTGTTTTGCCTTGCTTATCGAGCATAAGGATTCCCCTTATTATTTTTATTAAGTTGAGAACTGGACCATGTTACTGGGCCAGGTTTTTCAGAAATTCTGCCCGGGCGATCACCTGGGCATTCTGAAACGGTCGATCATCAAACAGCGCCGGGTTAACCTGCTTGATAACATAGGAAGGTTCGCGACTGATTCCCCAACCAATAACACCATCTCCGGGGCGCGCGGGGATTCTTCGCAACTGAAAACTTTTAATGACCAGATCCTGCCTTGGTCCTAGCCCGGCAAGAAGTGACCCGTGTACCTTCAGCTCGATCATGCCGGTGGAAGAAGCAATTTTGGCTTTTCCCTGAAGATAGGCGATCGGTTGATTCTGTTCCGTAAACAAAGCCGCAGCCAATTTGTAGTAACCGCTTTTTGCTTTTTTAATATCCACCGGAATAATTAATTCATTGTCGTCCACATGCGATGTTTTCACTCCAGCCACTTCAGCAACCGGATCAAATACCTGAAACGGCGCGCTGTAATTCAGTTGTTGGCCATCAACAAAAACCATCTGCGCATTAACCGATGCTTCCTGCGGCCAACTATCAGGCACGATTATCTGAGCCTGCCATTGATTCCCCTGCGACTGTTCTGAAAGACGGCTGGATAATTGTTGCAGTGTTTTTTTCTGGCGATCAATAACGGTAATTTTCAACTCACTGATCTGACTTAATAAAGCATCATCAGCAATCAGTGATACCTGCGCAGACAATGTTTCTCCGACACGATAGCGAAAGTGATCAAGATCAATACGCAGTTCACCGTTGAGACCCAGCGGCTGTAGAGATTGAGAAATCTCAGCTCCCTGGTTGGGGTAAATCAGCTCCAGCTGGTGATCGGATAGAGGTAGTGAATAAGATGGCCACTGATTCTGACGCTGATATTGCTGAGCGACCTGACGCAACACAGGCTTCAGAGGTGCCGCCAGGGGTGACCCGCTTTCCATAGGTTTGGATTCTGCTGTCAGCGTTACCGTAGTGGTTTGCACGGGCATCGAGTCGGCAGTAACCACCAACGGAGACTCAGGCATCAGTTGCAACACCACCGTTATAACCAGTATCAGCCCTGCGGCTATCAGAAAAAATCGAGGCATATCTCACAGTTATTGTTATTAAACGACTTCCAGCATACGCCTGAGATTCATCAGGAAAAACCGCAGGAATGGAGTAAAAGAGTCATTAATCGAAGGGGTAAAAAAAGACTAAAGATAAGGAATGAGTCAGATACGACATTTTAAAGAATTAATTTCGTTAAAAATTCTGTCCCCCGGAAGATTTATGCGAATAGCGCATCAATTGGCCCACAAGGTAGCTACAACCATCAACATGCATTCACAATAACACTACATTTTTTAACAAGAAAAGTGGTCAGAGAAACACCTCAAAATAGTGTTGGTGAAGCTTTTATCGTCGCTGTCGCAGAGAAAGGTAATATAAAGTGGGATTCTTATTTCTCATGGATCAATAAGCGAACCATTTATCCGATGCGGATATCACCGGATACACACGTTTAATAACAGACATAGCCCCCCACGCTTAGCCATATTCGCCGCTGTTTTGGCTGACATTTTGGCTCTTGGTATTCATTTTTCTACCTCCCTATAAACCTAGACAGTCCGGGCCATCGACATTACCCGGTCATAACCTGCCCAGCTGTTTTTCATATTACTTAAGCCCCCTGCTTCATTGTCGGCCAATAAAAAGATACGTCAGTTTCGTTTTACCTAAGCCCGTTAGCACCACGCTGAAGTGTCCACAAGCCAACAGGATCAGCCCTGATGCTGCGGGAAGGTATCAATTATGGTCGGAAAATCCCGTGTTTTATGAGTTACATAACGATTCAATTTTTGACAGTTCCTGTTATCAAAGGCTTTTGCGTAACGCTTTTTTTGTACCAATAATATAATCAACAAAAATATATGAGTGGTCTGACTTTGCTCACTACCGCACGCCTCTGGATGACGCCCTATCTGCTACCTGTTCTGGTGCTCTGTGCAGTGCTGATTTGCCTGCCACTGATGCCACAGTTGAATAGTCGTTATTGGATGCCGTTACAGCAGCTACCCTATATTTTTGCTGGCGTAATCATCACTCTGGCGCAACTGTTTAATCAAGGCAGACTGGCCAATCAGGCATTATTGATTACTGCCAGCTTCGCACTGATACAGACGCAGCTACAGGTCAACCTTGAGGCTAATGCCAAGTATGAGATTTACTACTGGCTGAGCATAATGATTCCATTGAACCTGGTGGTTATTCGCTTACTACCGGAGAAGCGCCCGCTGTCATTGCCCGGCTGCGCCTACCTGTTCATTATGCTGATTCAGGCACTGATGCTGACCAATCTGGAAAGTTTGTTTGCTTCATTGCCACAGCTGCAAAATGTCATCGCACTGGATGTAACCTGGCAACGTGACTTGCCCATACAACTGCAAACATTTCTGGAGAATGGCCATCTTGGGTTACTGCCACTGATGTCGGTAGCTGTCTCGCTATTAGTACTGCTACTGTGTACCCGCGCTCCGCGCCATAATGATCTGGTGTTGATTACACTGGCCCTGATGTTTGCCGGGATGTTTTACCAGTTCGCCACTCCTCATATCTCCGTATTGATTTCATCGTTTGCGATGCTGTTACTGTTCACGAATCTGATGATGAATAATCACCGTCTGGCATTTATCGATGAACTCACCGGCCTGCCAGCGCGCCGCGCACTGCTGAGCGACCTGGATCATCGCTGGGGGTCATATTGTCTGGTCATGGCTGATATCGATCACTTCAAACAGTTCAACGATACCCACGGTCACGATGTGGGTGATGATGTGCTGCGTTTGGTTGCGCAACAACTGAGTCAGGCTCAGGGCGGGGGTAAAGCTTATCGCTATGGCGGAGAGGAATTCACTCTGGTATTCCCGGTAGCCGACGACCTGCTTTGCCAGTCGTACGTCGAAGAATTACGCAAACGGATTGAAAACTATCCTCTGGTAATCCGCAACCGCAAGAGTCGTCCGGAAGACCACAACAAAGGCCAACAGCAGCGCAACACCGGGGGCTGCAATCAGACGCTACACGTCACCCTGAGTTTTGGCGTTGCCCAACGCCGTCGTGGTGAAGGCACAGATGCCTTGTTCAAACGGGCTGATCTCGCTCTGTATGAAGCGAAGGAGCAAGGACGCAACCGGGTTCAGCTGGCAAAACGCTGAGTTTTTTCCGGCGATCATTCACATCTTGATCGCGGGTCGATTATCATATCCGTCCTCAGTAACCAGCCGGAACCCGATGTGGAAACGTTTCAGGACATATACGACCGTGCCGCCCACCGAAAAGGCGGCGAAGCTGTTATCGAATCATTATTATCAGCGCCACTCAGCGCCCGTCAGCTGCGCAATCTCAGTGGCGATGACTGGCTGGAAGAGTTCACTCGTAAAATCTTTCAGAGTGGCTTCTACTGGCAGGTTATCAACAATAAATGGACGGGCTTCCGCGAAGTCTTCTGGGATTTTAACATCGACAAGCTGCTGCGTATGCCACCAGAAATGCTGGAAGAAAAATCCACCGATGAACGCATAGTCCGAAATTATAATAAAGTAAAAACCGTACCGATTAATGCGGCCATGATTTACTACCATCAGCAGGATCATGGCCAAGCGTTCGTTGACTTTATTGCCGATTACCCAACCGATCAAATTATCACGTTATGGGCCCATCTTAAAAAGCATGGCGCACGTTTAGGTGGCAATACCGGCGTCTATGCTTTGCGCACGCTGGGTAAGGATACCTTTATTTTATCTCGCGATGTGGAAGCCTATCTTCGTGGTCATAAAATTATAGAAGGCGGTCTGCAAACTAAAAAATCCCTCAATGCAGCCCAGTATTTTTTTAATGATTTACAACAACACAGTGGCCGTTCGTTACAGGAGCTCAGTTACCTGATTGCCCTGAGCGTTGGCGATAACTACGTCGGGCTAGAACCCGCAGAATAACCGTGATAACCGATTAGCATGAACAAATTAAAACGCACCGAGATATTTACTCGCCTACGGGATGATAATCCCAACCCGGAGACTGAACTGGAGTACAGTTCTCCGTTTGAGCTGTTGCTGGCAGTCGCTCTATCGGCACAAGCAACGGACGTCAGCGTTAACAAAGCCACCCGAAAATTATTCCCGGTAGCCAACACACCTCAGGCCATTCTTGACCTGGGAGAAGACGGACTCAGGGAGTACATTAAAACCATCGGCTTATTTAACAGCAAAGCTAAAAATGCGATTAAAATGTGCCGGATGCTGGTTGAATTACACGCCAGCGAAGTGCCACAAGAGCGAAAACTGCTGGAAGCTCTGCCTGGTGTTGGCCGGAAAACTGCGAATGTGGTGTTAAACACTGCATTTAAACAACCAGTAATGGCCGTTGATACGCATATTTTCCGGGTGTCTAACCGCACCAAAATTGCACCGGGAAAAAATGTTGATGAGGTTGAAGAAAAATTAATGCGCTTTGTACCAAAGGAATTCCTGATGGATGCACATCATTGGTTAATTCTTCATGGACGTTACACCTGCATTGCTCGCAAACCTAAGTGTGGTTCCTGCATGATTGAGGATCTGTGTGAATTTAAAGAAAAAACCGAAGACTGAGTTTGAGCTGGTGATATTGTCAGAGCGGTATTCATACCTTTCGACAAAATCCGTATAACAAGAGAAAAACGATGAGAATTTTGCACACAATGCTGCGAGTCGGGGATCTGGATAAATCCATCGCCTTTTACACCGACGTGATGGGGATGAAATTGATTCGTAGCCGCGAGAATGAGGAATATCAGTACACACTGGCTTTTCTTGGCTATGGTGATGAAAGTGACGGTGCCGTGATTGAACTGACCTACAACTGGGGCACTCATCAGTACGATTTAGGCAATGCTTATGGACACATTGCCATTGAAGTCGAGGATGTTTATGCAACCTGTGAAGCGATTCGCAAACATGGTGGCAACGTTACCCGTGAAGCGGGCCCGGTAAAAGGCGGTAAAACCGTTATTGCTTTTGTTGAAGACCCGGACGGCTACAAAATTGAACTGATTCAAACCAAAGGTTCGTTGGAAACAAAATCATAGACAACAATTACTGGTTACGTCCATGCCACATCGCCTGAATCTTTTTCCACCAGGGTTCAAGCCGTTTTTCCCGGCTGAGAAAATGCTCCGCCTGGAAGTAAGCATTCAACAGGTGACCGTGGCTGGGCGCCTCGCCGTACAGCAGACGCCAGCGCCGCTCAGCCTCTTTTTGTAGTCGATAAAAAGTCTGATCGTAGGCCGTGTTACCACTGTAAAAATCTTGTTCATGCAATTGCACCGAAGTATCTCGTGGCAATTTACGCAGCTCGTCAACAAACCATTGAATCAGAGCTTCCGGTGGCTGGTTAATCACATCATCACCTCGGCAATCATAGTACTTTTCAGCTTACTGCCACAGAACCGACCTTGTCTATGGGAATAACCCGTCTGCTGAGGGCTTTGTTGGCCCTTCCAATGTTACTTAATGGTGTATCCGGACTTAAACGCACTCGGCTGCCGCTACAGCACTGGCCCAGGCCCACTGGAAATTAAAGCCACCAAGATGACCGGTGACGTCGAGTACTTCACCGATAAAGAACAGCCCCGGCTGCTGCTTCACTTCCATCGATTTTGACGAAATAAGATCGGTATTAACCCCACCCAATGCAACCTCCGCAGTACGATACCCCTCCGTACCCGAAGGTTTCACCTGCCACTGATGAATATTGTCAGCAACAGTATCCATATCTGCACCACTGAGTTGAGCCAGCGTTACCGAAGACAGCTCAGGGTGCTTTTGCTGCAGCCACAATTCAGCAAATTTTTGCGTAAAGAACTCGGCCAACCAGTTTTTTAAACTGACTTTGGGGCGCTGATGTTGTTGCTGCCTTAACCGCTCACTCAGACTTTGCGACGGTAACAAATCTATTTCAACGGCATCGCCTTCAGCCCAGTAAGACGAAATTTGCAGAATCGCCGGACCACTCAAACCTCGATGTGTAAATAACAAATCCTCGCTAAAGCTCTTGTTATTGCAACGAACGGCAACGTTCAAGGATGTGCCCGACAAAGACTCACATAAAGCCTTGTGATGATCGGTAACGACAAACGGAACCAGCCCGGCTCGGGTAGGGTATACGTCGAGATTAAACTGGCGGGCAATGTCATAGCCGAAGCCGGTTGCCCCAAGCGTAGGAATGGATGGTCCACCCGTCGCAATCACCAACGACTGACATTGAAGTCGGCCCGAAGATGTCTGCAGCTGATAACGCAGACCCTCGTCATTTGCATCATGGATGGGTTCTATCAGGTCAATCGATGTTTTCAGCTGAATACGGGCACCACCCAGCTGGCATTCATCCAGCAACATATTGAGAATATCGCTGGCTTTGTTATCGCAGAATAACTGGCCACCCTTCTTCTCGTGATACGCGATACCGTACTTATCGACCAACGCAATAAAATCCCACTGAGTGTAGCGACTCAGTGCTGATTTGCAAAAATGTGGGTTATGAGACAAATAGCGGTCAGGTTCTACGTAATAATTGGTGAAGTTACAACGACCGCCACCTGACATCAGAATTTTCTTACCGGCTTTATTGGCATGATCAAGCACCAGAACCTGACGTCCCCGCTGAGCGGCCTGGGCAGCGCACATAAGACCGGCAGCGCCGGCACCAATAATTATCACTTCGTATTTCTGCAGCATTTGGCCGTTACACTTCACTTTTATGACAAACAATCTGCTTGGCAGTACCAACCATGTGGCCTGCGCAACAGGGCTGGTATTATGCCACAGAAGAGTTCAGACACTTGTTTACAGAGGAATGATTGATGGAATTGTTTGACCGCCAGGGTCTGATGAAAGCGACTAAACTGTCACCACGAAAACTGGATATGTTGCTCTACCTGTTGAAAGGGCCAACTCTGAATCGCATCTACAGTCAGCTGACGAAAAAACAGGGCATCGACATGATTGAAGAGGCGTTGAATTTTCTCCAGATCCGCCTCAGTTATGACATGGAAGCACTGGCGCGTGAAATACCCGAGGAAGGTCCGTTTATTACAGTATCGAACCATCCCTTTGGTTTTCTCGACGGAATTATTCTATTACTGATCGTTGGCCGTAAACGGAAGGATTTTCGTGTCGTTGCTAATTTTCTGTTGAGTTATTTTGCTCCGATATCCGATCTGTTTATTACCGTAAATCCATTTGAAAATTCCGGTCCGAAACGCATGGGCGGCACCAAGAAGTCCCTGACTCAGCTGCAAGCCGGACTTGGTCTCGGTATTTTCCCCGCCGGAGAAGTTTCGACCTGGTATAAGGCTCAAAGTGGTATTCAGGATTGTGACTGGTCATTATCGAGCATGAAGTTAATCAAGAATGCACAGGTACCGGTTATTCCGATGTACTTTCATGGCCACAATAGCCGCAGCTTTCACCTGTTGGGTAAAGTGCACCCTGCTCTGCGTACCTTGCGGATCCCGGCTGAATTTCTTAAAAAACGAAACTCCACCATTCATATTGGTATCGGCGAGCGTATTGAACCGGCAGAGTTAAACAACCTCGAAGGCCCGGAAGCCATGCGGGAACTCTTACGCAGTAAGGTTTATACACAACAGAAAAAGTTAATTGATAACTAATCAGGGAGACAATAGAACCGCGACGTTCAATACTGCGGATGATTTAAAGAAGCTTCTTTACCGGCGCATAAGAACGGCGGTGAATATCGCACGGGCCGTGTTCCGCTAAGGCTTCCAAATGCGCTTTGGTGCCATAACCTTTGTGTTTCGCGAAACCGTATTCCGGATAGCGTTCATCCAGTTTGACCATTTCACGGTCACGCTGCACTTTAGCCAGTACCGACGCGGCAGAAATGGCCGCCACCAGCGCATCGCCTTTGATAATGGCAGTGGCTTGAATATCCAGTTCAGGCAGCCTGTTGCCATCGATTAATGCGTGCTGACAAGATTCCTGCAAACCATTCACTGCACGACTCATGGCGAGCATGCGGGCATTAAGAATATTCATACGATCAATTTCTTCGACAGTGGCGCGAGCAATGCAATAGTCAATGGCCTGCTGACGAATTTCATCGAATAACCGTTCGCGTTTTTTTTCCGTCAGCTTTTTTGAGTCGGTTAATTCCGGAATCGGTTTATCCGGATCAAGTATCACTGCCGCCGCAACAACATCACCACACAAGGGGCCTGCACCAGCTTCATCGACACCACAATAAACCACAGCATGATCGATTAAACGCTGCTCTACCTCGGTCTTTACGGCACCACCAGAGTCCTGTTCACTCATGACTCAATCAGTTCCGCAACTGCCGCAGCAGCTTCTTCGTCGGCATTGCGTTTCAGCTGCCGATGAATAAACAGATAAGTTTCGTGTAACTGGTGCATATCGTCACTGTCTTCCAGGCGGGCTAGCAAGGCTTCAGACAAGTTTTCTGCCGTTGCTTCATGCTGAATCAGCTCTGGAACCAATTCACGACTGGCGAGTAAATTCGGTAATGAAATATAAGGCTGGGTCACCAGACGCTTGAGGATCTTATACGTCAGTGGTGCCACGATGTAACTGACCACCATCGGTTTTTTCAGCAGCATCGCTTCCAGCGTAGCAGTACCCGATGCCAGTAAAATCGTATCGGATGCAGCCATACAGGTTTGTGAACGACCAAGAATAACTTTCACCGGCAAGTTGCCTGGATATTGAGCCAGCATATTTTCTATTTGGTTGCGACGATCAACACTGGCTGCGGGAATAATAAATTGAAGATCGTTACGCTTTTCCAACATCAATTCAGCCGTGCGCAAAAATACCGCACCGAGACGCTCAACCTCGCTGCCTCGGCTCCCTGGCATCAAACAAACAACCTGACGATTTTGATCCAGACCAAGCGCTTCACGAGAGGGCGCAGTGGGTGTCTCAAGCGCAATTTTATCAGCCAGATGATGACCAACAAATTTCACAGGGACCTTGTGCTGCTGATAAAACTGGGCTTCAAAAGGAAACAGTGTCAGCATTAAGTCCACCGCTTTTGCGATTTTTAATACCCGCTTTTCACGCCAGGCCCACACCGACGGACTCACGTAGTGCGCGGTTTTAATTCCGCTCTGGCGCAGCTTATGTTCCAACGTCAGGTTAAAGTCCGGTGCATCGATTCCGATGAATACATCCGGCGGATCAGCACGCCAGCGCTTAATCAGATTACGACGAACTTTCAGTAATTCAAGTAAACGGCCAAGCACCTCAACCAGCCCCATCACCGACAAACGCTCCATTGGAACCAGGCTATTGAACCCCTGAGCGATCATTAATGGTCCGCCGATTCCTTCGAAAGTGGCAGCTGGGTAACGTTGTTTTAATTGCTGAATCAGGCCAGCCCCGAGCATATCACCCGAGGTTTCACCGGCTACGATGGCTATGCGCATAGTGTGTGTCTTGAATATTTAACTAACGGATAATGCCGCGATCACCGGCTTGCAGACTGTCAAACAGTACTTTGACGACTTCATCCTGCTGGGCAACCGGTGCAATCTGCTCCAATGCTTCAGCCAGCGTCAAACTCTGGCGGTACAGAGTTTTATAGGCTGCACGTAAGCGATTAATACTGTCTTTCGTGAACCCCCGACGCTTCAGACCTTCAACATTAATCCCATGCGGCTTAACCGGATATCCCTGAGACATCAGGTATGCCGGAATATCTTTTAAGACGATACTGCCGGTGCCACACATCGAATGTGCACCGATATGACAGAATTGATGGACCTGAGTTGCACCGCCCAATATGGCGTAATCACCCACCTTCACATGACCTGCGATGTTGGTGTCATTGGCAAGGATACAGTTATCACCAATAACGGCATCATGGGCAACGTGCACATTCACCATAAATAGATTATGGCTGCCAACCTGCGTGTGACCGGCATCCTGAACGGTGCCACGATGGAAGGTGCAGGCTTCACGAATCACGTTGTTGTCGCCAACTTCGAGAGTCGTCGGTTCACCCGCGTATTTTTTATCCTGGCATTCCTCACCAATACTGGCGAACTGGAATATCTTGTTGTTTTTTCCGATTTTGGTTGGGCCACGCACAATAACGTGCGGACCAATGACAGTTCCTTCGCCAATTTCAACGTCTGGACCAACAATCGAAAAGGGTCCAATTTCAACGTTGTCCGCGATATTCGCGGCAGGATCTACGATTGCTCTGGGATCAATCATCTTTGCTCCAGCTGTCGTTCCGCACAGGCGATATCTGCTGAACAGACGACCTTTTCATCTACGAGAGCGCGGCACGTAAACTTCCATATGCCGCGGCGATGGCTGACGTAACGAGATTCCAGAATAACCTGATCTCCCGGTACGATAGGTTGTTTAAAACGTACATTATCGGCACTGGCAAAGTAGTACAACGTATTCGCTGCTTTTTCACGACCGAGAATGCTTAACCCCAGTATGCCGGCAGACTGTGCCATAGCTTCCAGGGTCAGTACGCCGGGCATAATTGGGTGCCCAGGAAAGTGACCATTAAAAAATTCTTCATTAATAGTGACGTTTTTCAGAGCACGAATAGTAGCACCACCTTCGTGTTCCAAATCAATTTCGTTCACCCGGTCAACTAACAGGAATGGATAACGATGCGGCAAAAAATCCTGTATTTGCTGAATATCATGCAGGGACATCAAACTTCACCTTTTCTGGCTTTCTCTAACTGTTGCAGGCGTTTCACCATAGAATCCAGTTGTCGGAAACGCGTGGCACTGCGGCGCCATTCGTTCATTGGCATTTGCGCAGTACCCGACGCGTAAGCCCCCTTTTCAGTGATGGATTTACTGATAAGAGACATAGCGGCAATGTGCACACCATCGGCAATATCGAGATGCCCGGAAATACCAACACCACCAGCGATGGTGCAATATTTACCAATTGAGGTACTGCCAGCAACACCGGCATTGCCCGCCAGCGCGGAACCCTGACCAACACGCACGTTATGAGCAATCTGAACCAGGTTATCAATGATGACATCGTCTTCGATAACGGTATCGCCAAGTGCCCCGCGATCAATACTGACATTGGATCCAATTTCAACGTCACTACCGATACGCACGCCACCCAACTGACAGATTTTGTGCCACTTGCCTTTATCCGGCGCGAAACCAAAACCGTCGGCTCCGATCACAGTTCCGGAATGTACGGTTACCCGATCTGCCAATACCACATTGTGATACAAGGTGACATTCGGATTAAGCTGACAGAGTTCGCCAACCATACAATAGTCACCAATCACAACACCGGCACCAATTTCACAACCTGAGCCAATCTGGCTGAACTCCCCAATCACCGCATGAGCGGCAATCGAAACATCAGCTGCAACAGTCGCAGTTTCAGCCACAACCGCTGTGGGATGTATGCCCGTGGTCACTTTGGGTCTGTTGTTAAACAGCTGGCTGGCCTGAGCAAAACTTAAATACGGGTTTGTTGCTACCAATGCACTGCCGGTGACCTGATCAGCCAGGTCTTCGGCAACGATGACAGCAGATGCTTTACTTTCTTTAAGCTGATTCTGATAACTCGGATTGGCCAGAAAGCTGACTTCTCCGGATATTGCATCGCTTAACGTATTCAGACCAGTTACCAACTGCTCCGCATCCCCGATTAATTTCAGGCCAAGTTCGCTGGCTAATTCACCCAGAGTGATCTGCATTATTCCAATCCACTGGTTATTCAGACTTTGCGTTCAAACGTTCCAACAACAACTTGGTAATATCCGCTTTTTGCGATACGTAGATCGCAGCACCGGATTGAAGTACAACATCATAACCAGCTTCATCGATAATTGCTTTCAGCAACTTTTCAATATCAGGCAATTGTTTTTGGAAAAATTCTCTCTTCCATTTTTGTTCCATTTGTTGAAGCTTCTTGGCAAAAAACTGGAACTCTGCTTTTTTCTCTTCAAAATCATTTGCTGACTTACGACGTTCATCATCGCTCATCACATCGGCATTTTTCTGAACCTGCTCCTGCAGTTCACGCAGTTTCTGTTCCAGACCTTTGAGCTTATCGATATCCGTTTTGTTTTCAGCTTCGAAATTTTTTGCAGACGCTTTAAATACGTCGGATAAAAATAACGCACGTTCCATATCAACAACGGCAATTTTTGAACCTTCTGCCATTGCAGTATTTATCAGCAGCGCAGCTGCCATAGCCATTAACCAGCGCATCCTCATGCTCCTTAATTGTTTTATTTAATATTAAAATACCTGGCCCAGAGAGAACTCAAAGCCTTCAGTACGATCTCCACGCTGCTCATTCAGCGGCACGGAATAGGTAAAGGTCAGCGGACCAATCGCTGTAATCCAGGTTAAACCAGCACCAAAGCTGGTCCGGATTTCAGACAGATCAATTCCGGTATCACAATACGGGTGTTTACTCAGGTTGGGGACATCAATATCCGATGGCTTGAAGCACTCATCGGTGAAGGTATTACCCGCGTCGAGGAAGAATACACTGCGCACAGAGCTGCGATCCTCAACAAAAGGCAACGGATAAATCAGTTCAAAGCTGGCTTCCGTCAGGATATTACCGCCAAGGGCGCGCTCATCCTCGAGGAACAATGGCGCAGTCTGTACTGAGCCTGAACTGGTGGTTTTATAAACCGGACGGTAACGGTTCGGATTAGAAATACTGACCGCTGCACCATCAACATCCGTGGCATACACGACGTTCGGCGCACTGGAATCGATCACGGGACGACCCAGTTCGTCCAGTTCGAACAACGGCTTACCACCGCTATCCGTTTCTACTACATTCACCACGGTATATTCAGGCAGGCCTTTCGCACCCAGGCTGTTCGACCGGTAACCACGTACCGAGCCGACACCTCCGGCACGGAAATTCTTAAAGAACGGCAGACGATCCAGGTCGCCGTATCCATCGCCATACCCCAACTCAGTGCGCAATCTCAGCGCCCATTCATCAGCAATCGGGTAGTAATAATTGGCAGTGTAACCCAGTTTGTAGTAACTCAAATCGCTGCCAGGAACGGCAATATCTGCCGAGATACGGTGCTCAGTACCGGCTGTTGGGAATAGGCCACGATTCAGATTGTTATAACGCCAGTTCAGGCCAAGGGTGTATTCGTCGAAGTTCTTACCTTCGTCTTCAACGAACTGAACAATCTCACGTGGCACAGTGCTGCCAAGAAACATTTCAGTATTGGTATAACCCAGTGACATCGACACACGCTGACGGTGTGAAATTGGGTAGCCAAAGGTCATATTACCGCCCTTGGAATTGGTCTGGTAATCACTGACGGTGTTTAGACTACTGAAATCAGTTTTGCGATAAAACAAGTTGAAGCCGCGACTAACACCATCGATGGTGTAATACGGATTGGTGTAAGAGAAATTGTACGACTGGACCGTGTTATTCTTCTGTAAACCCAGGCTCATGCGGTTACCGGTACCGAGGAAGTTATTCTGGCTGACACTCGCTCCCAGAATCACACCACTGGTGCCGGCATAGCCAATATTAAAGTTCAGGCTACCGCTCAACTGTTCTTCAACATTGTAATTAACATCAATCATATCGTCGGTGCCCGGAACAGCTGGCGTTTCAACGTTGACGCTTTTGAAGAAACCCAACTGATTCAGACGACTCTTACCGGCATCGATTTTATCGGTAGACGCCCAGCCACCTTCCATCTGAATCATTTCACGGCGCAATACCTCGTCCATGGTACTTTGGTTACCACTGAAGTTGATATTACGCACGTAGGTGCGTTTTCCTGGCTCAATAAAGAAGGTCAGATCCACTTCTTTTTCTTCGTCATAGATTTTCGGGATGCCATCGACTTTAGCGAAAGTATAACCATCGTTACCAAGGCGCTTGCCCATTAAATCACTGGTAAAAGTTACCCGCCGACGAGAGAAAGTATCGCCGCTTTTGAGCAAGTACAGCTGCGTAAATTCATCTTCTTCCAATACCAGATCACCCGCCAGTTTCATATCACGGATGGTGTAGATATCCCCTTCGGTCACGTTAATGGTGATGTATACACCTTCTTTATCTGGTGACACGGACACCTGGGTTGATTCAATATTGAAGCGAATGTAACCGCGGTCGAGGTAGTAAGACCGCAAGGTTTCCAGGTCAGCGCCCAGTTTTTCGCGGCTGTATTTATCGTCGCTGGCGTACCATGACCAGAAGTTTGATGTCTGCAGCTGGAATTGCTTCAACAGTTCCTCGTCGCTGAACACGTTATTGCCAACGACGTTAACGTGCTCAATCGTAGCAACATTGCCCTCTTCCACATTAATTTTCAGAGATACGCGGTTCCGGGGCAGTCGCACCACTTCCGTTTCGATACCGGCGTCATAGCGGCCCTGAGCAACATACTGACGCTCAAGTTCCAACGCGATACGTTCCAGAGTTGAGCGCTTAAATACCAGACCTTCCGCCAGACCCGATTGTTTCAGACCGTCTAACAGGGCCTCTGTCTGAATGGCCTTGTTACCATCGATTTCGATACCAGTGATCGTCGGCAGTTCCACCAGCTTAACAATCAGTACATTGCCATCGCGCAGTAACTCAACGTCATTGAACAATCCTGATTTAAACAGACGCTTAGACGCCGTCACCAGGCGAGCACTACTAACCTGATCGCCAACATTAATCGGGAAACGTTCAAACACGGTTCCGGCTGATACCCTCTGTAAACCCTCCAGACGAATATCTTCGATCGTGAACGACTCAGCATTAACCTGTGAGCCAAACCCCAATAACAGCGCAAACAACAAACAACGCATTAACAATGAATTCCAAAAAAATGCCGGCTTAAAACCCTATAACCGGCTGATATCGTTATAAAATGCCACCAGCATCAGGCTCAGCAGTAACAACATGCCAAACTTAATCGCAGCAATCTGAACCTTTTCGGGTAGTGGCTTGCCCGTTAGCATCTCTGCGCTGTAGAACAAAATGTGACCACCGTCGAGCATAGGTACAGGTAATAAATTCAGAACACCCAGCGATACACTGAGCAACGCCAGAAACCCAATAAAGCTCTCAAGACCACCCGACGCTGAAGCGCCCGCTACTTTAGCAATGGTGATAGGCCCACTCAAGTTCTTAACAGAGACATCACCACGGATCATTTTCCACAGTGACTCCAATGTGAAGCCGATCAACTCACCGGTGCGTTCGAAGCCAAGCATCAGACCCTGACCAATACTGGCATGGCTTGTCGTTATCCAGCTTTGCGGATAACTCACCGGATAAGGACCGATACCGGCAAAACCAATGGTTTGCCCGTCAGCCGCGGTTTTGCCCTCAGGGGTCAGGCGCAGTTCGATCACATCATCACCACGTTCAACCTGCCAGCGCATCACTTTTTCCGGTGCCGCATGAATTTTTCCAACCACTTGCTGCCAGCTCTCAACGGCAACGCCATCGATGGCTACAATGATATCTTCAGTTTGGACACCCGCTGCTTGGGCACGTCCGTTATCAACAATCTGACCAATTTTTGCCGGAATCTCGGGTAAACGAGGTCGTAAACCAAGGCCAAATAACGGATCGGGTGCATCACTATCAGATAACCAGGCACTTACCCGGACATTAACACTGCGTTGCCCACCGGCTGGCGACATCAGGGTCACCGGAATATTGGCATCTTCTCCAATGAAGTTGACCAGTTGCCAGCTGACTTCCTGCCAGCTTTCAGTCGTCTCGTCGGCGACAGCAACAATCTCATCTCCACTACGAATACCGGCCATGGCAGCCGGAGAGTCAGGCGTTACGTCACCAACCACCGGGACAACACCGGATGTACCAGAAACAAACAGAAACCAGTAAGCCAGAATGGCAAACAAGAAATTGGCAATGGGACCAGCTGCAGCGATGGCGATCCGCTGCCATGCGGGTTTTTGCGTAAATGCCTGGTCCAGCAGATGCTCGGGGACTGCTCCTTCGCGCTCATCCAGCATTTTGACGTAGCCACCCAAAGGGATGGGCGCGATAGAGTACTCCGTTCCCTGTTTATCTTTCCATGACCACAACGGGTTACCAAAGCCGACGGAGAAACGCAGTACCTTAACACCACAGCGACGGGCCACCCAAAAGTGCCCGTATTCATGAATAACCACCAGCACACTGATCGCAATAATGAAATAAAGCAGTGTCACAGGGAATCCTCAGCCATTAACTGACGAGCACAATCGCGTGCCCAATTGTCTGCAGCTAATACCGTCTGCAGCTCGTTGATTTGCTCTACAGCATGACGTTTCATCACCTGCTCGATCAAGTCAGGGATGGCATTAAATGACAGTTCTTGGCGTAAAAAAGCGTCAACCGCAACTTCGTTCGCCGCATTTAAAACCGCCGGCATAGTGCCACCCACGGCGAACGCTTCGCGCGCTAATCGTAAACATGGAAAGGCCGATTCGTCCGGCGGCATAAAATCAAAGCGGGCAATATCGAACAAGTCCAAGTGCTTGACGCCGGCATCTATTCGTTCTGGCCAGGCCATACCGTAAGCAATTGGGGTACGCATATCTGGCTGACCCAGTTCGGCAATCACGGAGCCATCACAATATTGTACCATCGAGTGGATAACACTCTGAGGATGAACCACAACCTGAACCTGATGCTGCTCACAGTGAAACAAAAAGCAGGCTTCAATCAGCTCAAGTCCCTTGTTCATCAACGTGGCAGAATCCACTGAGATTTTGGCCCCCATGGACCAGTTTGGATGAGCGACCGCTTGCTCCGGCGTGACATCCTGCAACTCAGAGCGCTGCTTTCCACGAAACGGGCCGCCGGAGGCTGTTAACAGAATTTTTTCAATGCCATGAACCGCAAACTCACCGGAATAAGCCACCGGCAACGACTGAAAGATGGCATTATGCTCGCTGTCGATCGGCAGTAATTCAGCTCCCCCAAGGGCCACCGCCTGCATAAATAAAGGGCCAGCCATCACAAGGCTTTCCTTATTGGCTAACAAGACTCGTTTACCAGCCCTGGCCGCAGCCAGTGAGGGTAATAAACCTGCAGCTCCGACGATGGCAGCCATTACCTGATCCACGTCATCATGTGAAGCCACCATGGCTAAGGCATCATCACCGCTCAGGATTTCTGTCGCAGCGGGGGTTTGTTGTGCTAGTTGGCTGGCGGCCGATGAATCCGCCATCACGGCATAACGCGGCTGAAACTCGACAATATCCTTTGCCATCTGTTCAACACTGCGAGCGGCGGTCAGCGCAAACACGCGGTATCTGTCCGGATGCCGACGAACCACATCCAGCGTACTTTGGCCTATCGAACCGGTTGCCCCCAGAACAGTGACATTCTGAACCTCAGCCATAACTCAGGTCAGGCCCCAGTTAAATACCAACATACAAAAAGCAAATACCGGAACTGCAGAAGCCATGCTATCGATACGATCTAATACCCCTCCATGACCCGGAAGCAGCTGCGAACTGTCTTTAATACCACGATGACGTTTCATCATACTTTCAACCAGATCGCCCAGCACAGAAACAACCGCAGTGATCACGGTGATCATAAATAAGGTAACGGCAAAATCGATATCAACCGCCTGAATCTGACTATTGATGTATACCAGAAAACCCGCACCAACCAGCAAACTGGTGGTAAAGCCACCCCAGAAACCGGCCCAGGATTTACCCGGGCTGACATTCGGAGCCAGCTTGGCTTTGCCCCATTTACGGCCCGCAAAATACGCGCCGGTATCCGCCCCCCAGATGATCAGCATCAGGTAGATAATCAGTAACGAGCTATAGGGCTGTTGCTTTAAGTGCATAAAACCAACCCACATCGGAATCAGCACACACAATCCCAACAAAGCCCGGACAGGGCGTGCATGCCACAGTTCGGTGCCGCCCGGATATTGCTTAACCAGGGCGAAAGCGATAACCCACCATAAGGTGCCAACGGCGAGAAAATAAATCAGATAACTTTCATTGGCGTTAAGAAAGCGCGCCGTAACAAACAAGCAAACGAACATCACGACTGCGTATAACACCCGGCTCCAGTTCTTGGTATAGCCGGCGATGTTTGCCCACTCCCAGGCACCGATGGTGGCAATTGCAGCGATAAAATAGGCAAATTGTTTCAGTGGCAAAAAGAAAATGCCAAAAATCATTAGGGGTGCTAACACCAAAGCGGTGATGATGCGTGTTTTAGTCACCTTGAGCTTCCTTCAGCTGATCGTCAGTGCGGCCGAACCGGCGAGTACGGTCGGAGAACGCAGTTAACGCTTTTTTATATTCTTGTTCTTTAAAATCAGGCCAGAGGGCGTCGGAAAAATAGAATTCGGAGTAAGCGGTCTGCCACAGCATAAAATTACTGATGCGTTGTTCGCCACCCGTCCGAATCATCAGATCAGGCGCCGGGAACTCACTCAGACGGGTGTGTTGGTGAAAGGTCTGCTCATCGATATCATCGACACTCAAACGACCAGCCTGAACCTCTGCAGCAACCCGTTTGGCTGCCTGCACAATATCCCACTGTCCACCGTAATTCGCTGCAATAACCAGCGTCATCGCCGTATTATCACAGGTCAGTTGATGCGCATCCTGCACCAACTGCTGGATTTTCTGAGTGAACCCGGACAGATCGCCCATGACCACCAGGCGAATATTATTGCGGTGCAGTTTTTTTACTTCCCGCTCCAGTGCAGCCACAAACAGTTGCATCAGAGCGCTGACTTCTTTTTCTGGGCGACGCCAGTTTTCACTGCTGAAAGCGAATAAGGTCAGTACCTCAACACCTTCATTGGCTGAAGTTTCAACCACAGCGCGAACAGCGTCGACACCCGCTTTATGCCCAGCCACGCCCGGCATAAAACGTTTTTTTGCCCAGCGGTTATTACCATCCATGATAATGGCAACATGCTTAGGCACCTGACCCTGTGAGGCCAGGTTATCATCGATACTCGTAGACATAAGAAATTGCTGCCTGAAACCTTAAGGCTTAGACCTGCATCAGATCCTTTTCTTTATCCGCCAACAGTCCATCGATCTGAGCAATAAACTTATCGGTCAGTTTCTGAATCTGATCTTCGCCACCGCGTTGTTCATCTTCAGAAATTTCTTTTTCTTTCAGCAGATCTTTAATATCGCCGTTGGCATCACGACGGATATTGCGGATCGATACACGGCCTTTTTCCGCTTCCGCACGGGCTTGCTTGATATATTCTTTACGGGTTTCTTCGGTCAGTGGTGGCATCGGAATGCGGATCACATCACCAGAGGTTGCCGGGTTCAGACCCAGATTCGCTTTCATGATGGCTTTTTCAATCGCCGGGATCATGTTCTTTTCCCACGGGTTAACCGCCAGGCTACGACCGTCTTCAACGATGATGTTAGCGACCTGAGAAATCGGCGTATCAGAGCCGTAGTAATCAACCATCACGCCATCCAGAATGGCTGGATTAGCACGACCGGTACGAACTTTTTTAAACGCTTCAACCATTGCACCAACGCTTTTGGTCATGCGCTCTTCAGCATCTTGTTTGATTTCGTTAATCATGCGTTTTCTTCCTCACTGACAATCAGCGTACCATCATTGCCGCCCGTCATCAGACGCGCCAGTACACCGGTTTCATTCATATCATAAACACGCAGTGGCATGTTGTGGTCACGCGCCAGACAAATAGCGGTTAAATCCATAACACCCAATTGTTTTTCCAACACTTCCTGATAAGTCAGGCAATCGTATTTCTCTGCTGCCGGGTCTTTCTTAGGGTCGGCAGTATACACACCATCGACATTGGTTGCCTTTAAAACCACATCTGCATTAATTTCGATGCCACGCAAACAGGCCGCTGAATCCGTGGTAAAAAATGGATTACCAGTACCGGCGGAAAAAATAACAACATCGCCAGCATCCAGCGCACGAATGGCACTGCGGCGATCGTAATGATCCACCACACCACTCATCGGAATGGCCGACATCACACGTGTCGGCATATTTGCACGTTCTAATGCATCACGCATCGCAAGCGCATTCATGACGGTTGCCAACATGCCCATGTGGTCGCCCGCGACCCGATCGAGACCCGCTTCGCTTAATGCTTTACCGCGGAACAGATTACCGCCGCCGATTACAATACCAACCTGAACACCGATGCCCTTCAGCTGAGCGATTTCCAGAGCCATACGATCCAGTACCTTAGGATCAATACCAAAATCCATTTCCCCCATCAGGGCTTCACCGCTGAGTTTCAGCAAAATTCGTTTGTATTTAGCGCTTTTCTGTTCGGCCATACAGAAGTTCTCCAAATTAGGCAGGTAACGTGTGATAGTTGATTTTTAAAGCCATCACGGCTTGCCGACGAGCCTCTGCTCATTGGCGAGATACAAATATGCCGGGGCTAGCCCGGCATATGGTCGCATCACGACAAAGACGTCAGTGATGCAAAAGGCGATTAACCTTTCAGCTGTGCAGCAACTTCAGCAGCGAAGTCTACTTCTTCAACTTCGATACCTTCACCTACTTCGATACGAACGAAAGACTGCACTTCCGCGCCAGCTGCTTTAGCCAGCTGTGCGATTGATTGCTCTGGGTTCTTAACGAAAGCTTGCTCCAGCAGGCTGTTTTCTTTCAGGAACTTCTTGATACGGCCGCCCATCATTTTTTCAACGATTTCAGCTGGCTTACCTTCCATATCAGGCTGCGCCTTGATGATGTCTTTCTCTTTTTCCAGCTCAGCTTCTGGCATGTCTTCCGGACGCAGAACGCGTGGGTTAACAGCAGTTACGTGCATTGCGATGTCTTTAGCCAGTTCAGCGTCACCGCCTTTCAGCTCAACGATGGCAGCGATTTTGCCGTTAGCGTGCAGGTAAGCACCAACAGTTTCGCCTTCAACAACGAACGCGCGACGAACAGTGATGTTTTCACCGATCTTCTGAACCAGAGCCATACGGTCTTCTTCCAGCTCACCTTCGGTCAGCTTGGCAACGTCGGTCTCTTTGGTTTCAGCCAGTTTTGCAACAACTTTGTCAGCAAAACCACCGAAGTTAGCATCGCCAGCGGCGAAGTCAGTTTCAGAGTTAACTTCAACTGCAACTACAACACCCTCAGCAACGTTAACACGTACTTTACCTTCAGCTGCAGTACGACCCGCTTTCTTAGCAGCCTTCAGACCAGAGTTTTTACGCAGATCTTCGATCGCTTTGTCGATGTCACCATCGTTAGCCGTCAGTGCCTTTTTACACTCCAGCATACCCAGACCTGTACGCTCACGCAGCTCTTTTACCAGTGCAGCAGAAATTGCCATATCAAATTCCTCTATAAATATTTTGCGAAAAATCTTATATCCAAAAAAAGGGGGCAAGCCCCCTTTTTCGATCGAGCCTGTTAAGCTTATTCAGCGTCTGCTGCTGGAGCTTCTTCAGCTACTTCTACGAATTCGCTCGCTGGAGCACCATTCGTTTGCTTACCGTCCAGTACCGCATCGGCCATCGCTGTTGCGTAAATCTGGATAGCACGGATCGCATCATCGTTACCTGGAATAACGTAATCGATACCGTCTGGGTTAGAGTTAGTATCAACGATACCAACAACCGGGATACCCAGCTTGTTCGCTTCCTGAATCGCAATGCGCTCATGCTCAACGTCGATTACGAATACCAGATCAGGCAAGCCGCCCATTTCTTTGATACCACCGATGGAACGTTCTAACTTTTCCATCTCGCGAGTACGCATCAGCGCTTCTTTCTTAGTCAGCTGCTCAAACGTACCGTCGTTTTGTTGCGCTTCTAAGTCACGCAGACGTTTAATAGACTGACGGATAGTTTTGTAGTTAGTCAGCATACCGCCTAACCAGCGGTGAGCAACAAACGGCTGACCAGAACGTTCAGCTTGCTCTTTGATGATCTTACCTGCAGCACGCTTAGTACCAACAAACAGAACTTTGTTGTTTTTTGCTGCCAGAGTTTCAACAACACTCAGAGCTTCATTCAGAGCAGGAACAGTATGTTCCAGGTTGATGATATGAATCTTGTTGCGAGCACCAAAGATGTACTTGCCCATCTTTGGGTTCCAGTAACGGGTTTGGTGACCGAAGTGTACACCTGCCTTCAGCAGGTCACGCATGCTTACTTGTGCCATGATATTTACCTTATGTATTGGGTTAGGCCTCCACGTACCCATATTGCCGACCCGTTTAGCCTGTGAAAAAGCCATTGGGGCACCCCGGCAACACGTTACAGCACGTGTGTGTGTTTTATTCCCAGGATCACATTGCAATCCGGGGCGATATTTCGCGGGCGCTTTATACCATTTTTAACCTGCCAACACCAGTACCCTCACATGATTCCTCGATATCATCCCTCGGCAATGGCCACAAACAATGAAACCCAAATGGCCACAGGCGGTACAACTCAGACAACACAACCAGTACAATACGACTTTATTTGCTAAACACAGGTACATCCCCCGGTATGAATGTCACCATCAAAACCGCCGAAGAGATCGAAAAAATGCGCGTCGCTGGCCGACTGGCCGCAGAGGCACTGGAGATGATTGGCGAATACGTAAAACCAGGCGTGACGACCGGTGAGCTGGATCGCATCTGTCACGACTATATCGTTAACGAGCAGCAAGGCATTCCTGCGCCGCTGAATTACCGTGGTTTTCCCAAGTCTATTTGCACGTCTGTGAATCACGTCATCTGCCACGGCATTCCAAGCGATGATAAGGTGCTGAAAAAAGGCGATATCGTTAATATCGACATCACTGTAATCAAAGACGGTTACCACGGCGACACCAGCAAGATGTTTCATATCGGTGAACCAACAGCACCAAACCAACGCCTGGTAAACATCACGCAAGAGTGTATGTACATGGGTATCGACCTCGTAAAACCTGGCACTCGTCTGGGTGACATCGGCGCTGCTATTCAGAAACATGCAGAATCAAACCACTACTCGATTGTGCGCGAGTACTGTGGACACGGTATCGGAAAAGAGTTCCACGAAGATCCTCAAGTACTGCACTACGGCAAAGCCGGTACTGGCCTGGAATTAAAGGAGGGCATGATCTTTACCATCGAACCGATGGTGAATCAGGGCACTCGCTTCAATAAATTGATGAAAGATGGCTGGACAGTAGTGACTAAAGACCGGAAGCTTTCCGCTCAATGGGAACACACCATTCTGGTGACCGCAGACGGTTACGAAGTATTGACCCGACGCAAAGAAGAAACCCGATTCTGGTAATCCTATTTTCAATATGTCCGGTTCAGAAATACAGGAAGCAGCAATGGATACCCAGGCGATTCAGTTAATGCAGATTGCTCCAGAGCAATTAATGCAACAACTGCAGGAATCGCCGTCACCGCTTCCTGTTGTGAAGCCATTACTGGCGGAACTGCTCGATAATGCCCATCAGTATTTCCGTCAAACACTGGATGCTGACACGCTCATCCCTCATCGATCACAACAAATTGATGTCATCCTAAATTGTCTATGGCGCCATATGGGTCTTGGCACAGAGGCGTTAGCACTGGTTGCAGTTGGCGGTTACGGTCGCGGCGAATTACACCCGCATTCCGATATCGACGTGCTGCTACTGTGCACGGATGATGATGCCATCAACAACAATGCGGAGAATTTACAGGCTTTTATTACGCTGTTGTGGGACCTGAAGCTGGATATCGGACACAGCGTACGCACGCTTCAGGAGTGCTCTGACGAGGCCGCCAAAGATCTGACCATCATCACCAATATGATGGAAAGCCGATTACTGGCAGGAAGTGAATCCTTACTGAGTCAACTCAAAGACGCGACACAAACAGATAAATTGTGGCCGGCTGATCAGTTTTTTAATGCCAAGTGGAACGAGATTCAGGAACGCCACAAGAAACACAAAAGCTCAGAGTACAACCTAGAACCGAATGTAAAAAACTCACCAGGGGCTCTGCGTGATATTCAGACCATTAGCTGGGTGACCATGCGTCATTTTGGCAAAGGCAGCCTGCAAGCGCTTGAGGACAAGGGGTTTCTGACTGAGTTCGAGGGTCAGCGTCTGTCGTTGAGTATGCAATTCTTATGGCGTACCCGCTATGCATTGCATATGGTCGCGGGCCGCGAAGAGGACCGCCTACTGTTTGATCTGCAACGCGATGTCGCAGAGGTTCTGGGCTTCGAAGATGACAATCGTCAGCTTGGCGTAGAACGATTTATGTCACAGTTTTATCGCAATCAGCTAGCAACACTGGAGCTGGCCGATCTGCTTCTGTTGCACTTCAACGATGATTTTGTGAAGTGCGGAGAAATAAGCGATGTGGAGCCACTTAACGAGCACTTCTTCCTGTGTAATGGATTTCTGCAGCTAAATGACAACGACACCGACCTGTTCCAACGCGAACCTGAGTGGCTGTTAAAAGCTTTCCTGCTAATGGCGCAACGCCCCGAGGCCAAGGGGATGCATACCAACACGATTCGCGCCTTGCGGGAAAACCGTCACCTTATCAATGATGAATTCCGCAGTAACCCAGTGCACAACCAGCTGTTTATGCAGCTGATTCGAAACCGTCATTGTGTGGTAAGGGAACTGTCACGCATGATGCGTTATGGCATCCTGGGGTTATATATCCCCGAGTTCGGTAAAATCATCGGCATGATGGAGCACGACCTGTTCCATATTTACACCGTCGACGAACACAGCCTGCGTATGACCCGGATGCTGCGCCAGTTCCGATTTGGTGAGGACGTTCGAGAGCGCTTCCCGGTGGCCTCACGACTGATACATCGGGTGCCGAAGAAAGAACTGTTGTATTTGACGGCACTGCTGCACGACACCGGCAAAAGCATTGAAGGCGATCATTGCGCCAGTGGTGCTGAAATAGCACGCAATTTTTGCCGTCAACACAATTTGCGCCCAACCGATGGTCACATGGTTGCCTGGCTGATCGAAAATCATCTGCTCATGAGTCATGCCTCACAGCGCCTCGACCTGAATAACCCGGATGATATCCACCAGTTTGCACTCGAGGTTGGTGATCAGAACCATCTGGAAATGCTGTATCTGATTTCAGTCGCTGATGTGGTAACCACCAACCCAAATCTCTGGACCAGCTGGCGCGCAGAACAGATGCGTGCGTTGTACCACAATACGAAAGCTGCCTTGCGTCGGGGCCTTGGCAATCCTCTGAATAAAGAAGAAGTGATTGCTGACATTCAGCAGGAAGTTCATGAGCAATTATCGGCTGACGGCTTATCGGATCAGCGCATTACTGAATTATTAGGCGAGCCGGGTGACGACTACTTCCTGCGCGAAGGGGTTGATAATATCGTTTGGCACTGCCGAGAAATTAATCAGCACGGTGACAGCAGCAAACCGCTGGTTTCTATTCGCCAGATAGGTGATCACGAATTTGAAGGGGCAACTCAGATCTTCATTTTTATGAAAGATCAGCCCAATCTGTTTGCAGTGACAACAGCCACTCTCGACCAGCTCAATCTGAACATTCAGGACGCCCGCATTATGACCTCAGAGAGTGAGCATAATGCGGTTGACACTTATATCGTATTGGATGAAAACAACCAGGCGATTGAGGATCCACAACGTCTGCAAACGATTCGCACCACCCTTCAGGAATCCCTTTCTCAACCCGATGAATTCACCACCATCATCATGCGGCGCACGCCACGCTTACTGAAACAATTCCAGGTAGAAGCTCATGTGACTATGAGCAATGATCCGGTGATGCAACGTACAGTACTGGAAGTAACTGCCGCAGACCGTCCGGGCTTACTCGCTCGAATGGGCGCCATTTTCTCGGAGTTTGGAGCTCAAATGCAGGGCGCTAAGATTCTGACGGAGGGCGAGAAAGTCTCAGATATCTTTTATATCGTGGATGAAGCAGGGAACCCGTTCTCTGACGTTGAACGCTGCGAAGATTTGCAGGAAGCCATCATTATGGGATTGGATGAACAGGTAGAAGCGCAGTCAGCTGTTTAACCTCCGATGCTGCCCGATAGTTCAAATCGGCTTGTATACCGACAACACACAGCACGGAGTGGTGCGAATGCCTGAGAAGCCCCCCAGGCAGGAAAAACCAAGCGCTGCGTTTGTTAGTATCTCAAGGTGATGCCAGCTAACGCTACTTCTTGCGCTTGATCGGTGCAAAACCCTCTGAATCCATCAGGTTCGAGGGTTTCGTATCAGCTTTGGGACGCGACGGACGTGGACCCCCACGCTTTTTATCAGAAGCCTTCTTCGCTGATGGAGCTTTCTTAGCCTTTTTCGCAGCAATTTTACGATCAGCCGGTTTCAGCTTTTTCTTTCCACCAGCCTTGCCGGAAGCTTTCAGGTTTTTCGGACCACGGTATTTGCCTTTCAGCTCTTTTATCTCGCGCTCTTCCATATTTTGCTGAAGGTATCGCTCGATACCGGCTTTCAGATTCCACTCATTCGGGGCGATCAGGCTGATTGCTAAACCCGCACGCCCTGCACGGCCGGTGCGGCCAATGCGGTGAATATATTCATCACCTTTGCGCGCCAGATCGTAATTGATCACCAGATCCATACCCTCAACGTCCAGCCCACGGGCAGCAACATCAGTGGCAACCAACACACTGCGTTTTCCCTGACGCAGAGATTGCATCACATAATTACGTTCATCCTGAGTCATATCACCGTGCAGGCTTGCGAGATCATCACGATGACGGCGCAGAAACTCGAATAACCGCTCTACTTCGTCACGCTTGTTGACAAAGATGATGGCTTTATCGAATGTTTCGTTGGATAACAGCCAGGTAACCAAACGATCTTTATGCGCATTATCATCAGCAAGAATACGCTGCTGAACAATATACGAGTGACGATCCTGAATACTGCTGGTTGTGACTTCCTGGGGATCAATCAACATGGCTTTGGCGATACGACCTACGCCCTCGTGGCGTAAGGTCGCCGACAACATTAAGGTCTGACGTTCACTTTTACAGCGGCCAACGATCAGATTCATATCTTCAGCGAAGCCCATATCCAACATACGATCAGCTTCGTCTAGTACCAAAAATTCCAGATCTCCGAGTTCAGCAGTATTACGCTTCAGGTGATCCACTAAACGGCCGGGTGTGGCAACAATAATTTCCGGGTTCTTGCGCAGAATAGACGCCTGGAATTTAAACTCCTCACCACCCGTTAAAGAACCCACCTCAAGGCGAGTTAAGTCTGTAAATACCTTACAGGTCTTGAAAACCTGCTTAGCCAACTCACGCGTTGGCACCAGAATCAAAGCACGGGTCGAAGAATTTGGCGCATCTTGCTCCAGCATCTTTTGCATGATTGGCAACAGATATGTCAGCGTTTTACCAGAGCCGGTTTCAGCGCAGACCTGAACATCTTTGCCAGCCATGGCCAACGGAAGCACTTTGCTCTGAACATCCGTCGGTTCAATAATTTTTAACTTTTCCAAACCCAGCATTAAACGCGGGTTAAATTCGATATCTGCAAACAAAGGAAGTGCTCTCGATAAGACTCAGGAGGGATTGAAGCTGATGCCAGTCAGCCGCCGTCATTATAGCAGTCAACGTAGAGCTGGCCCAGAATAACTGCTGAGGTAAGCTTGCTTGACGGGAGCTGCATTGCACGCAAACCGCTGATGATGATAAACGACCGGGTTCTATAAGGCTGTATCTAGCCCTTATTCATATTATGTACATCGAATCGCCGAATCCAAATAGCAAACCTTGTATGGTCGCAACCTGAATTCTGAAACTCATTGGCCGTTCTGCAGTGCCACTCGAACCATAAAATAGCCGTTGTGCCTTGAGTACCTTGCTCACATTTGCTTTATTAAAGATCAGACTACAATGTAAATTTCAGCCGCATTACAGCAATGCCGGAAGCACAACTCAGACGACATAATGATGAAAATACTAAATATACGACTCGCACTCATTGGTACATGCTGCTTGTTTGCAGGCTGCAGCACGGTATACCACCCTACGCCACAAAAAGTGGAATTCGACAAAAATACCAGCATATCTGTTACGGCTGGCGTGTCTCAAACCATCATCCGTGATCGCAACAGTCGTTACATCATGTGCGCTCAACCCATGGCTGATGCCGCTTATGATGAGAGTGCCGGAGGAAACGTGTCGTACGCTCTGGTCAGCACAAGCAGTGACCAGATCACGGATCAAAGCGATGAAAATGAGGTTGAGATGGCTGGCCGCACCCCCGCGGTACTGATCACACGTGAATTGTTCTATCGCCTGTGTGAGTTCACCGGTAACCATCGGTTAAGCGACGAAACGGCCACCAAGCTGTACCTACAGACTCTGCGTACCGTTGGTAGTGTTTGGCATCAAGAAGCCAACAACACCAATGTTACCATTGGTGATACCTTTCAGAGTAACAACGCGCTAAAAGAACAAGCAGACAGCTCCAACACAATCCAAACGCCAGACTTCAGACCCATTTTAGTGGGTAGCAGCCAACAAACAGCTAACGACTCGATCAACCCAGGTAGCGACTCAAATAATAGTGCCAACGCAAGCGACGATGATAATGAGTCGTCCAATAGCAGCGACGGCAATGATGACTCCAGCAGTTATGATGACTACGATTCATCCGATAACTCTGACGATGACAGCGATGATTATTGATTAATACCGGCATAGCCAAGGGCGTTAATATGAATACACTCCAGCGGATTCTTCATGGTATTCCGATCCTGTTTATTTTATTGAGCACGCTGCTTCACCTCAGCTCAGCTCACGCTAACGACGACGGCGATGAAGAGCAGGATGAATCCGCTCATCAGCACTCCGTTCATGCGGCATTGCGCAGTGCAGGCGTCGCTGCTCTGCCAACCTTCCTCGATGCGGGAACCAAAAGCATTACTCTGCGTTTACCGAAACACCTGGGTGGTTCAACACTGACGTTCGGCGGAACTATTGATGCAGAAGCATTGGCAGAAAAAACTTTTGTATTTACCACCTCTGACGAGCACAAACTGCAATGGAAGCGGGCATTCGGTCTTAACTTTTTGCATTTGGATGATGTTGCACTGCATTTAAAAATTGACCAGGAAGACATTGAAATGTCACTTCATGGTGGAATGGGAGGTCCGTTTCAGCACAAAGGCAAAGACATAGAAATAGAAGTCGAATTTGCGATTCATGAAAAGCAACTGCAAGATTTCACAATTGCACTACCTCACTCAAAACTTAAGCTGTCTTCAATACCCGATTTCCGTAAAATTCCAGGCGTTCATACATTTTCAATAGCACAACCGGTTATCTCCATGCATGCCATGGGCGGAAAAATCAACTTCGTCAAGAAGAACGTCGATGCAATGATTTTTTATGACGAAGAGGAACACGGTTGGCATGTAGGGTTTAATTTCGCAAAACCACTGAGTATCGCCGATTTAGCACGCCATAAAAAAAGTTTCTTAAAGGATATTCAACTGCCTAAGATGCGACTGGTCGTCAGTGAAAAGTCACTGGATATGGACTTCGATGATCTGCCTATGGCGGTACAAAACTTTTATGGTGATGCCGATAACTTACCAGACGGTAACTTGAACCTGCCAAGTGGCGTTAATGTCCTGGCCGTGTTTGATGCGACCACTGCACCAACAGATATTCGTAATAAATTACATAAAATTGGCTTGGGTAATGCGTCACTTGATGTCGATGGCCACGTTGAGGGAATGTTTGGTAAAACACCATCGGTTGAAATTGCCATTGAAATGGATGTTCCCAGCCAACACGGTTTTTCTTTTTTAAAGCTTAAGCATGCGCAGGCTGAGTTTTTTATGCGCCTGTCAAAAGAAGAAGCGGAATTAGGATTTGGCACATCGGTGCTGATGAAACAGGGAAAGAATCGTCCTGACCTTGAGTTCGATGTGGATTTCGCAGTGCAGGAGACGGAAACAACATTAGAAGCTTTGGTCGAAGGGGAAATGAAAGGAGACTGGGTTCGTGCTGCTGGCATTAAAGGACTGACCATCGAAAACCCCTCATTGTCTGTTGGTATCAATGAGAGTGGTAGCTTCGACGTTATGATTGATGGTACCGCGATGGTCGGTAAAGAGAGAGTCCGAGCGGCTGCCGATCTGGTGTTATCCCCAGAGGCGCTTGGATTACCTACCGCGTTTGCCATTGCAGGTGAAATCAACGATCTCAAGTTCAGCGATTTAGAAGCGCATGCACACAAACACGCGCACCAAAAAAATGGTGGGCTAAAAGCACTCAATGCAGAATTTAAGGACGTTGCATTTGCCTTTATGACACCAGAAGCCCGGCTACCAGCTGATTTAGAGGAAGAACTCAGTATTGAAGGCGCTGGACTCGCCTTGAAGGCAACATTACTTATCGACCGCAAAGAACTCGGGACAGCCAAAGGTTACGCGTCAACGGATGGTTTATCGTTAGATGGTACTTTGGATCCATTTAAACTCGGTCCAATTTCCTTGAAGGACGCCGAATTATCAATTCAAGCAGGCCCTGATGTTGACCCGCATTTTATGATGAGCGGCGACATCGAATTGTTCAAAGGTTTTGAAGAAAAATACACGATCGATCTTGAGCCAGAGCACATCCAATTTTCGTCAGAGACCCGATTTGGCGGAGCATTTGATGCCACCTTAAACGTTGAAACGAATGGCGTTCATTTTAAGTCCGGTGATGACCTGAAATTTGAAGCTGAGCTTGGTGCTAATTACGATAAGGTATTCCGTAATATGGTCCAGGGTGCATTGAAGGCGCTGAAAAAGGGTGACAAAGATATTGCCAAGGCAAAGAGTAATGTCAAAAAAGCGCAGAAATCCGTCAACAGCCTGAACGACAAAATCCGTTCTGCAAGGGCAGCCGCCAAAGCGCGTGTTGATAAAGCAACAAGTAAAATGGAGAAAGCAAAAAGAAAGGTTGATTCACTCAAGCATGATATCGATATAAACAATCATAAAGCCCACGATGAGAACGAAAAGGCGAAGAAAGATGCAAAACACTGGAAGTTTGCCAGCTCGGCTAAACACGGTGTTAAAGCCGGTGAGTACAAGTCAGCCGCGGGCGCAGAAGAAGTATCGTTGAAAGCGGCTGAGGGGATATTGTCTACCGCTGAGAAAGCGGCCAAAGCAGTCGGCGTAGACAGCGACCCTAAAGTTGTGTCACTTGAGGGTGAATTGGTCACAGCAAAAGCAGCACTTGAAGCGGCACAGGGCGTATTATCTGGTGCTGCCGGTGTCAATAAAGGCGTAGAGGCCGCAGTAAAAGCGGTCGGGAAAGGATTAACCGCGTTAAAGGTTAATCGCCTGGGTGCCGATGGAAGCTTGGTAGGGATCATTAGCGCTGGTAAAGAAGGAACAGCCCCACGTCTTATCATCGATGTCAGCCTGCATGGCAAACGTCATGTTTATTATGAAGATCTGGATGCTCTAGAAAAAGGATTCGAGAAGATTGCTCAGGATATTGCTAAAGACGTTGCCAAGGAGCTGCTGAAAATATTTAAAAAGTAATAAAAAACCTTCCTACAGCTATATTCTGTACTTATCAAAAACTCCGATCACGAGAGTGATCGGAGTTTCACTTCGGAATTCGACATGGATTCAGATGAGTCCACAGCTCTATTGTCTTCAAGTAAACCGGCCTACGTTGTTGTCGTCTTACAATCAATGTCAGCAACTAGGTTGCCAATAAGGCTGGATACACGAGTTACATTTTAAGTTCTGTCTTAAGAAGCAAATTACTGCTCCTTCATCCCGGCTTTGAGTGTATGATTATTGTACTACTACGGTATGAGTGCACCGGTATGAATACGATAAACTCAACGCTATCAGCATCAGTCACCAATACTCGCCCGAACAAAAAGCCTTCTCCATTACCAGGAGAGAAACAATCAGATATTGATAACGATAAACGACGCCAAAGCGCTGTAAATGCTATTAGCACCAAACAACAAAAGGAACTGACTGAACGCTTTGTTAAAGCTACGGTTAACGCCAATCAGACTATTAATTCGGACAAAAATGTTGGCCTGGGGGATCTTCAAGAGATCGCTCAGCTTGGTAGACGAATAGAAGTGGTCCAGGCCATCGACGAGAATGATGCTAGTAAGATCAAAGAAGTTGCAGAAACCCGAAGGGAAAAGATTGAAAATTTCTTTAGAGAAATGAACAACCCTGAAGAATCGGCTCCCGGCCGGAAGATTGATAGTCAGGCTTAACGGATATTTCTTACGAGCAAAGAAAAACCCCGATCGCGTGAGCGATCGGGGTTTTAGGATAAGAGCTTGACGATGACCTACTCTCACATGGGGAAGCCCCACACTACCATCGGCGATGCTGCGTTTCACTTCT